>CAYUQG010000079.1:0-1551 GCA_964446915.1 Candidatus Woesearchaeota archaeon | reverse complement strand
GAAATAATTCTTTAAAATGACAAAGAGTTTAGATAAAAAGGCAATAAAAAATACTATTAGGGATACTTTTGAAGTTTTCGGTTTTAGTGCAGAAGAGGCTATTCAATATAGTCTTGAGAGCAATTCTTTAAAAACATATCTTTCAAAGCAGTTGGATTATGCTTACAAAATTTTAATAAGGCAGATAAAAGACAGAATAAAATTAAAATCTGTTCAAACAAAATATCTTCAACAAGCAGAAAATTTATACAATTCTTTAAGGAAAAAATAAGATGCCTGAAACATTTTATCCAATAAATCCAAAACAAATTAACTATTCTTTTTTAACTGGAGTTATTGGCAAGGTAGGGAGAACTGAAGCAATAAATTATGGAACAAAAATTAAAGATTCTCAAACACAAGAAAAATATTATTTAAAACTTAAGAATTTTTTTGAATCCACAATTAAGGATAAGGGGCATTTAGAGAATTTATTAAAAGAGATAAAGAATTGTGAAACTTGTGCAAAAGCTTGAACCTTAATTATATAAACTATCTTAGATTTTTCTTTATATGAAAAATAAGTTTTTAAATATTTTAATTAGATATTTAATTTTAATTTTAATTGCTTTGCCAGGATTTGGATTATTCTATCTTGTATTTACTTGGGCAACAATTTATCCTGTTTATTTTTTGTTAGATTTCTTTTTTGAAGTTTTTTTAATAGGAACAACAATTACTATTGCAGAGAATTTTCCTATTGAAATAATCGGAGCTTGTGTTGGAGGAGGAGCATATTTCTTACTATTATTCTTAAATCTTTCTTTACCAGAAATAAAAATTTTAAAGAGAATTAAAATGATTACCTTTGCTTTTGCAAGTTTTTTAATAATAAATATTTTAAGAATCTTCTTTCTTAGTTTAATGTATTATTCAAGTTCACCTTTCTTAGAAATTATTCATAAATTCTTTTGGTATATTGGGAGTGTTTTGTTTGTAGTTACAATTTGGTTTGCAGAAGTAAAAGTTTTCAAACTGAAACAAATTCCTGTTTATTCTGATTTAAAATTTTTATATTCAAGTTCAAGTTTAAGAAAACAATTTAATAAATCCAAGAGAACCAAGTAAAATCAAAATTCCTGCAATTAAGACTCCCACAGCAATTGAAAAAATACTTTTCTTTTTATCTAATCCAAGCAACCAAGCAAGTAAGCATCCTGTCCAAGCTCCTGTTCCAGGCAAAGGCACAGCAACAAATAAAGTTAAAGCAATAAAACCAAGAGAATTATGCCTTTTTTCAAACTTATCAACTTTTTTCTGAAATCTTTTTAAAAAAACTTCAAAACTTTTTCTATAAAATTTAAATTTCAAAAAAACAAAATGAAGATTATCTAAAAACCAGAACACAAAAAAAATTAAAATAATATTCAGCAAAACAATTAAACAAAAGATAATCCAAATCGGAATGTTCTCTTCTATTGCATATGAAATTGCAACAGGCAACCCAATTCTTAATTCACTTATTGGCAAAAATGTCAGGACAATTGCATATAAAATTTTAAGGTTCATCTT
>CAYUQG010000078.1:0-1558 GCA_964446915.1 Candidatus Woesearchaeota archaeon | reverse complement strand
TGCCGGAGCTTTATTAAAAAAAGATTATTTAGAAAAAATAAAAAAGGCAGGATTTCAAGTGAAAATTTTGAATGAAGATAAAAATATTAGCAAAAGACAATATCAAGGAATTGCTTTGGAAAGTTTAAAAATTGAAGCGATAAAAAAATGAATTATTCAAAAAAAATTATGCAACATTTTCTTAATCCAAAGAATATGGGAAAAATGAAAAACCCTGATGCAGTTGGAAAAATTGGAAATCCTATTTGCGGGGATATTATGGAGGTTTTTATTAAAATTAAAAATAAAAAAATTTCAGATATAAAATTTCAGACATTTGGTTGCGTCGCAGCTATTGCAAGCTCAAGCATGATAACAGAACTTGCAAAAGGAAAAACAATTGAACAAGCAAAAAAATTAACATACAAAGAAGTTTCAAAGGAATTGAAATATCTTCCGCCAATTAAAGTTCATTGTTCAGCTATGGCTATTCAAGCTCTAAAAAAAGCAATTGAGGATTTTGAAAAAAATGGAAAATGAAAAAATTAAAAAGATATTTCTTTTTCTTGCCCTAATATTTTTTTTGTATTTGTTTATATTTTCTTTAGTTTTAATTAAAAGTAGCTTCTCTGAATTTGGGCAAGATGTTTTTAAGTTTACAAGGAATGAAATAAAGCCCATAAATGCATTTGGATTTGGATGGCTTTTAACTTTGATTATGCAATCCAGCGGAGCTGCAACTTCAACTTTAATTATTTTAAATTCAACAGGATTAATTGGAATGAGCTTACTTGTTTTTATGGTAATAGGAACAAGAATTGGGACAGTTATCACTTCTTTGTTTGTGGCTTTTTTTGTTTCTGGAAAAAGAAGGGATTTTAGACATGGTTTTGAAATTGGACTTATTAATTTGGTTTATGCATTTCCGATAGCAGTAATAATGCTCATTGTTGAATATTTTTTTAAATTCTTTTCTAATACCGGAAATTATTTTATCTCTTTAGGAATTCCCTTTAAATTAAATTTCATTAATATTATTACCATCCCTTTAATTAATTTTATTTCTTTTCTTCCAAAAATAATTTTAATTTTCCTTGGAATATTACTTCTGTTAATTAGTTTAAAAAAATTACCAAAAACTATTTTGGCTTTGTGGGGGGAAGATTATTTGAAAAAGAAAATAAATAAACAATTAGGAAGCAAGTGGAAATCTTTTTTAATAGGATTTCTAATTACTGCAACATTGATGTCCACAAGTATAACAATAACTTTGCTTATTCCAATTGTTGTGATGAGGTTGGTGAATTTAAAAAAAGTTATTCCATATATCATTGGAGCTAATTTAGGGGGAATTAGCGACGCTGTTTTGGGAGGCCTAATTATAGGAAAAAGTTCTTTGCCCGCAATATTTACATATGTTTCTTTTTCTCTTATAGGATTATTGTGGCTTTTTAACACCAATCTTCTTTTTAAGATTACTAAACAAATTTCAAAAAAAACCTTACATATTTCAAAAAATAGGGCTTTACTTTTTATTTTAATTTTTATTTTACTGGCCCTAATTTTAACTTTTATTTAA
>CAYUQG010000077.1:0-1575 GCA_964446915.1 Candidatus Woesearchaeota archaeon | reverse complement strand
GCACCATCTCCAGGAATTATCACTCCTTCACCAACATTTAAAATTTCTATAATTGTTACAACTTTTCCTAATTCCTTGTCATAATGATCAGTATAAGTTTCTTTCAGTTGTCTTTCAACAGCTTCGATAGTTGGCAAACCAAACAATTTCGGTTCCACTCTTACATAATCTTCTACTTCAGTTATATAGAACATAAAAATTATAGTTAATTTTGGTTTTTAAAGTTAATGGGTAATATATTTTAAAGAAGATAAATGCTTTTAAAGAGGAATCTTCTTGAAAAATAATGAATAAAGAAATGTTAAGATTTTTGGCACAAGGTTTATGCAAAAATGCGTACGAATTAAGTGTCGTTCATGGTAAAGGAATATCTGCTCTACATAATTTAGTAAATCTTTGTAACCAACATAAATTTTCAGAAGAAGATAAGAAAACATTTTACGAATTTATAGGTGATGAAATGCTAAAAGAATCCAACCAAAGATATGCATTGGCATTTTATACTCTCGCAAGTAAAACTGATTACAAAATTGAAAAAGCGAGAGACTTAAGTAAAATTCTTAGTGCAGAAAAACTTAAAACAAGCTCAGAAACCTTAGAATTTCTAAAAGAAAACTTAAACAACCACTAATCTCTTTTTCTCTCTTATAACCATTTTCTTGTTTAGAAGTTTGTCTTTCAATTCTTTGTCAAGTGTTGCAATTATTACAGAAGGATGAATTGTTGCATATTTGATTAAACCTTTGTCCACATAATTTATTCCTAAATCAATTTCTGTGAAAGAATTTTTTGAAAGAACTTTTAATGCTAATCCTGTTTTATCAATTCTTTTCAACTCTGTAATAACTTGCTTGGGTATTACAATTTGATAATCTAATTCAAGTTGTTCGAAGAAATCTATTTTCTGTTTTACACATGTTAAAATAAAATTTGTGTCAAGTATAACTTGTTTCATACAGCTATTATAATATTAACCTTTAAATAATCTTTTTTCTTATGTTTATAATGCAAGAAAAAGAGAATGTGGTAAGGATTCTTAAAGAAACAAAACAAGCTATTGAAAAAAGTGATTTTATAAAAATAAAGAGTTTGAGTAATCAAACAATTAACACAGCTTCTTTAACTCAAGACCCAGACAATATTACTGTTGCTGTTGTTATTTATTCAATTGGAAAAATTCTTGAAAGAGAGAATTACAAACAACTTCCAAGCTGGGATATTTTTTATAAAGTTGTTGAAGTCTCTTTGACAAATTCAATAAAAGATATTGAAGATAATAATGAAAAAAAGTTTAGAAAAGACTTTGAACTTATTCAGAACGCGATTGGAAAATTATCTGGAAAATTAAAACAAAATATTGAATATGTTTTTGAAAAAGCAAAAATAAACAAAGCTTCCCGTTTATACGAGCACGGAATTTCAATGGAACAAACAGCAAAACTTCTTGGAATTTCAATGTATGAACTTGCAGAATATTCGGGAAAAACAGGAATTTCAGATGTTGCTGAAAGCAAAACAATTGGAGTTAAAGATAGAATTAAAATTGCAATGGAGATTTTTGGGTAAGATGAAAAT
>CAYUQG010000076.1:0-1582 GCA_964446915.1 Candidatus Woesearchaeota archaeon | reverse complement strand
ATGCACCAGCCGGGAATCGAACCCGGGTCACAAGCTTTTTCCGATTTCGTCAATTTCAATTCGCAAGCGAATTGTCGTGGGAAGCTTATATTCTACCATTAGACCACTGATGCAGAACAATAATAGTTAAATAATGCTATTTATTTAATTTTTTATGGATAAAGGAAGACAACTTAAATACAATTTTTTACGTTCTGAAGATTGCCCGACTTCTACAGAGTGGTTTTTTCTCATAGTTAATGAACCAAGAGAAATTAACGAAATTCAAGCAAAAATATACAGGCTGTTCCAACATGTTTTTAATGAGGGAAAAACAATTCAAGGAAAAGTAAAAGGAAATAGTTTAAGTTACAAACTTCTTAATTTCTGCTCAGAAAAATATATCTGGATAAAAGATATTAAAAGAATTTACCAAAGAACAATTAAGGAAGCCCACTTATATCATAGAAAGACCACAGATGGCTTGGAAAATTATCTTGCAGAATATCTTGAGAAAGAATAGATTTTTATATAATATTTATTTGTTTCTCTTATGAAAAAAACATTTTATATCACAACTGCAATTGATTATGTAAATGCAAAACCACACATTGGCCACGCATTTGAAAAAGTTTTAGCAGACACTTTAGCACGTTGGCACAAGCAAAAAAAAGAACGAGTTTTCTTTTTAACAGGTGTTGATGAAAATGCACAAAAAAATGTTCAAGCTGCTGAAACTGCTGGAATTGGTGTAAAAGAATTTATTAATAAAAATACAGAATTCTTCAAAACTCTTGTTAAGGAATTAAATATAGATTGTGATAAATTCATCCGAACAAGTGAAACAGAACATGCAAAAGTTGTTGTTAAATTTTTAAAAAAAATAATTGATAAAAAAGAAATATATAAAGGGAAATACGAAGGATTTTATTGCACTGATTGTGAAGCATTCATAACTGAAAAAGAATTAGTTGACGGAAAATGCCCTGAACATAATAAAAAACCTGAATTTAGAAAAGAAGAAGCTTATTTTTTTAAATTAAGTAAATATGAAAAAAAATTAAAAGAATTTGTGAAAACATATATTGTTCCAGAATCAAGAAAAAAAGAAATTCTCACAAGGATTGAATCTGGTTTAAATGATTTGTGCATAAGCAGAAAAAACGCAGATTGGGGAATAGATTTTCCAGAAGACAAAAACTTCAAAGTTTATGTTTGGATAGATGCCTTAATAAATTATATTTCTGGAGCTGAAAAACAATGGCCAGCAGATGTTCATGTAATAGGAAAAGGAATCAATTGGTTTCATTCTGTTATCTGGCCAGCAATTTTAATGTCTGCAGAATATGAATTACCCAAAACTCTTTTAGTTCATGGTTATATGAATCTCAAAGGGGAAAAAATGTCAAAAAGTTTAGGAAATGTTATCGACCCTTTAGAACTTATAAAAAAATATGGAACTGACGCTGTAAGGTATTCTCTTTTACGTTGTTCTGTTTTTGACGACTCTGATTTTTCAGAACAAACTTTAGTTGAAAGATACAACAACGAACTTGCAAATAAGCTTGGAAATTTAGTTTCGCGAGTTGCTGGGTTAATTGAA
>CAYUQG010000075.1:0-1582 GCA_964446915.1 Candidatus Woesearchaeota archaeon | reverse complement strand
TAACAAAATAATTCCTGTAAGAAAACTTATCCAAAAAACAAGATTAACTTTTGAAAATAAAATCCCAAGAAATTGCAAAAGATTTTTTGTTAAAAGAAATTCTGTTAATTTTTGTAATCCCAGAAAAGGAATTGAAGAACCAATCAATAAACTTCCAGAAAGGATTAATGTATTTGATTTTTTACTAACTAAAATAAAAATAAGTATCAACAAAACTGCAATAATTAAAAAAGATTGTAAAAATTTTGCTTTCAAATAATCATGTGTTTTTTCAGAAACTAAGAAAAGAGGGTCTCCTTGCTTTAAACAATCCCAAAATTCACAATCATATTTTTCATAATAAACTTTCTCTACAGCATCTGAAATTCCCTGTTCTAAAGCAGAATCAAAACCATCACTAATATTTCCACAGGGGATTTCTAAACTAAAATCTCCTTCTCCTAAAACAATTTCAGAATTTTGTTCACAATATTTTTCTACAAAACCTAATCCTTCTTCAAGATTCCCAGAAAGATTAATTTGGTCTTCAACAACATCAACTAAAACAGGAACAACATCTTCTTGTAAATTTTCATAATCTAGAGTCAAAGTTACTGTTAAAAGAGTGTTCGCAATTAAAAATGTTAAGAAAAGTAAAAAACTTACTAAAACCAACAAACTACCTCTTATAAAACCCATAATCAATAAAAAGGAATTAAATTTATAAACTTATCTTCTTAAAATATAAAATGGTAAAAATAAATTCAGAAAAATGTGTTGGTTGCGGTTTATGTGTTTCAATCTGCCCTGAAGTTTTTGAAATAGATTCTAAAGGAAAATCAAAAGTGAAAAAACAAAAAGATTCTCCTTGCGTAAAAGAAGCAATTGAATCTTGCCCTGTGCAAGCTATCGAAAATTAATTAAACTTTTTAAAATATATCTGTATTACCCCTACATATTTACAGAACTTTCTTTTTTGTGGGGGGGTAACCCCTTTAGTAAAAAAAACAAAGAAAAAGATAAAAAATAAATCTCAAAAGTAAAAATTTATAAAAATAAGTTAACTCATAAAATAAAAGATTAAAATGAGTTTAAGATTAAAACCCATAATTAAAAAAATAATGAGTATATTAAGGAAACATGGTTTCTACATTGTTAGAATAAGGGGAGACCACATTATTATAAACCGAAACCCAAGCTTAAAAAGACCGATAGTTTTAGTTAATGTAAAAAAATTAAGCAATGCTGTTAGACAAAATTTAATAAAAGAATGTAAAGAAGTAGGCATAAAAACTAAAGAATTAGAAATTATTTTAAATTAACATTCGAGAAATTAAAGGAGCATTATATGCTTGTCTTATAAATCCAATAATTTTCGCTCTTTCTTCAGGAACTTCTTCAAAATATAAAGAGAGTGCCTCTTTTAATCTTTTTTTTGCCTGCTCAACTGTTTTTCCTTGAGTTACAACATTAGGCACTTGCACAGAACTAATACTATAAATTTTAGATTTTCCTTTTCCTTCAGGTTGAATAACAATATCTAATTGTAATTTTGGTTCCATGTTACATTAATAACACCACACTATATAAAATTTTCTAAAGT
>CAYUQG010000074.1:0-1628 GCA_964446915.1 Candidatus Woesearchaeota archaeon | reverse complement strand
AATGTCAGAATATAAAGCAGATTCAATTAAGGTTTTGGAAGGTCTTGAAGGTGTTCGAAAAAGATTTGATATAGTGGAACTTTCAAGAAGAATTGAGAAGAAAGGAGATATTTTAATATTATCTAGAGAATTAAAGATTAAGCCAAGAATTCTTAATTCTGCCATAAATGAAGGTAGAATTTTAAGACTTATTCCAAATATACAAAAGAGTAAGGCAGATATTTTGTCAGGTCTTAGAACAGATAGGGAGGTTGCAATTTTTTCTAAAGAATATGATTTTAAAAATATTTCCCCAAAAAAGTTGATTCGTTTAGTAAGACAATGGAAGGAAAATATTCAGAAAAATCCTTTATTGTTATTAAATCAAAAAGAGCATGATTTAATTATTGGTAGTTTATTAGGAGATGCCTGTGTAAGAAAAAGAGAATTAAATTCTTGTTTTAGATTTTCACATTCTATAAAACAAAAAGAATATGCAAGATGGAAATCTGAGATATTAAGTGAGTTTGGAGTCTCTGAATTTAGAGAAGTTAAAAGAAAAATTAAAGAATCTTTTATTCATGCTATAAATTTTTCAACACATACACACCAAATTTTTAATTATTATAGAAATTTATTTTATATAAGTGGTAGAAAGAAAGTAACTTTAGAGATATTAAATCAATTAACTCCAAGAAGTTTTGCTATTTGGATATGTGATGATGGAAGTTATGATAATAAACAAGGATATATTGTTTTATGTACTAATTCTTTTTCTCTTGAAGAACATGAATTGATGAAGGAATTTTTTAATAAAAAATTTGGGCTCAATCCAACAATTGGATTTAGAGACGGAAAATATTACTATTTAAGGTTTAAACAAGGAGACACTAAAAAATTGATAGAAATAATTAAACCTTTCATACCAAATTCAATGCTCTATAAAATTGGAGGTAAAAATGAGTAAAGATAAAGAGAAATATGGAGCTGAATCTATAAAAGTACTTGAGGGATTAGAGGGAATAAGACGTAGACCAAGTATGTATATTGGCTCAACAGGAAAAGAAGGTTTGCACCACTTGGTTTATGAGGTTGTTGATAATTCTGTTGATGAAGCTTTAGGTGGCTTTTGCAAAAAAATAATAGTTTCTATAAATAAAGATGGTTCTGTTAGTGTTGAAGATGATGGAAGAGGAATTCCGGTTGATAACCATCCAAAATTTGGGGTTTCTGCAGCAGAAGTTGCAATGACAAAATTACATGCAGGTGGAAAATTTGATAAAGAGTCTTATGCAATTTCTGGAGGGCTTCATGGTGTTGGCGTTTCATGTGTAAATGCTCTTTCAAAAAAATTAGTTTTAGAAATAAAAAGAAATGGAAAAGTTTATTCTCAGGAATATTCTCGTGGAAATCCTAAAACAAAACTGAAAGTTATTGGAAAATGTAAATCAGAAGAAACAGGAACAAAAATAACTTTTTGGCCAGATGAAGAAATTTTTTCAACTGTTGTTTTTGATTATAAAATTTTAGAAACTCGTTTTAGAGAACTCTCTTTTTTAAATGCAGGATTAAAAATTGTTTTAGAAGATTTGACTAAAGATAAAAAAATTGATTTTTTTGCTTCAGGTGGTTTAATGGAATTTGTAAAA
>CAYUQG010000073.1:0-1632 GCA_964446915.1 Candidatus Woesearchaeota archaeon | reverse complement strand
GAAAAAGAAACAGAAGATAATAAAATTACTTTTGAAAATCTAACTAAGATTTTGAAACCTTTAATTATAAAAGAAAAAGGAAAAAGTGTTACAATAAAACCAAAGATTGTTGTCCAGGTTCATTATCAAGATCTCCAGCGTTCTCCAAATTATGAATCAAAATGGGCTTTGAGATTCCCACGGATAACCTTGTTGCGGGAAGATAGAGGGGTTTTTGATATTGCTAGTTTAGAAGAAATTGAAAAAGATTTTAAAGAACAGAAAAAAGAAAATTGGAAGTTTGGGTAGGATTGGGAAAAATTTTGTATGGGAAAACATTGATATTTATAAATTCTAATCCTTTCTATTTTATATGTTCAAACTATTTACTGCAAATTCAAAAACAGAAAAAATATTAAGAGGATATATTAATTCAAGAAAAGATATTAAAAACAAACTTGATAAATTAAAAGAAAATCCACATCGAGCAAATAGTGCTCATCAGCTTCATGGAAAACTTAAAGGTAAATGGGCATGTTGGCTTGGTTCAAATATAAGAGCAATTTATATTATTGATTTAAAAAATAACTTTATAATTATTCAAGCAATTGGAACACACAAAATTTATTAATATTTAAATTCTTTTATCTTTCCCTTTTTAATATTTTTTTCACTATTAAGAATTTGCAACATAAGTTCTTTGTTCATAATAATTTCTTTTTCTTCAAGTTTTTTTATTTTGTCTCGAATAGATTCTCTAATAAATTCTGCTTTAGTCATATAATTATATTTTTTCATTATTTTTTCTATTGCCTGCAAAAAATTAGGTTCAAGCTTTAAACTTACATTTTCCATTGTAATACTTAGTAGCACTAAGTAGTATTTAAACTTTTCTAAACAAGAGTATAATTCCCTAAACAATTCAAAATTTTTTTATATTATTAAAAATCCTCCTCAAAAACCTTTATAAACCAAAATTACTAATATTTTATCATTAATAAATAATAAAAATGGCAACAGACAAAGCAGGCACATACAAAATTCAGAACATTGTTGCAACAACTTCTTTGGAAAAACCGATTCCTTTGACAAAACTTGCACGAACTCAACCGAACACCGAATATAATCCTGAAACTTTTCCAGGACTTGTTTTGCGAGTTAAAGAACCAAAATCAGCTGTTCTTGTTTTTTCTTCAGGAAACCTTGTTTGCACAGGAACAAAATCTGTTGCTCAGGTTCGGCAAGTTATTCAAGCTGTTATAAAACAACTTAAGAAAATTAATGTTAATATTACAATAACACCAAGAATAACTGTTCAGAATATTGTTGCTTCAGGAACAATTAATCTTAAACTTAATTTGAATTTTTTAGCTTTGGAAATGCAAAACACAGAATATGAACCAGAACAATTTCCAGGATTGGTTTATAAATTAGTAGAACCAAATGCTACTTTCCTTTTGTTTAGTAATGGAAAACTTGTTTGCACAGGAACAAAAAATCGTGCCCAACTTGAAGACAGCATGAAACAACTTTTAAGAAATGTTAAGGTAGCTTTGAAAGAATATAAGAAGTGATTGAAAGTGTATGCCCAATCAACATATGTTATGGGCTAACTGAAAATTAGTTCGCAACAAGTTGCTCAAATTAATATAA
>CAYUQG010000072.1:0-1679 GCA_964446915.1 Candidatus Woesearchaeota archaeon | reverse complement strand
TGTTCTATTTAATTTTTGAGAATGTCTAAAAGATAAGTTAGTTAGAGAAAGACGAAATCATATTTTCCTCCCACCCAATAGGAGAAGTTGTTGCTCTGTCCTTCGGACAATTTGCTGAAACTTCGTTTCAGAATTAATTTTGTCGGGGCTCAAAGATAATCTTAAAAACCTTAATTTCATCTAATTTATATGAAGAAAAAAACAAAAATAATTGTTTATAGTATTTCGGGAATATTTTTGTTTTTACTCTTGGCTTTTTTATATATTGGATTTTTTTATGAATATTCTGAATTTACATTTAATTTTTATGTTGAAGAAACTGGAGAAAAATTAAATGGAGAATTATTCATCAATGATGTTTCTTTTGGAAGAACCGAAGAAGGCAAAATAACAATACCTGTTGAAAATTTAAGCATTACTTCTTTTGAATTTAGAACCACTTACGGAGAAGATTCTTTTAATTTTCCTTACGATTTCTCCCAAGATTTATTAGAATGGGGAGAACACGATTTTATTGTCTATGAAGAAGAATTAAAACCAAAAAAGATAAAACTTATCTTTTATGATAATAAAACAGATTGTAAATTAAATGGAGAAGTTTATGTTGATGATGTTCTTTTGGGAGAAACCAAAGAAGGAATTTTTGTTTTAACAGAAAATGAATATAAACAAAAATTCAAAAAAAATTCCTCACTTTATATTTTTGGAAGAACAGATTATTGCTTTGGAGAAGATAGAAATTTGCCCTTTGCAGAATATTGGACTATTTATGATTTACAATATTCTTTTGATAATTATCAAGATGAAAATTTTGAACTAAATCTTGACCCTCGTTGGCCTCAATACTATCTTGAGATGCAAGATTTTATTCGACCAGAAGAAACAAAATCTTATTTGGAAGATAGTTTAAGAAAATATTTTAAAAATAATACTTGGGAAGATTTAGATACAATCTCAAATTATATGAGAATTTCTTATATTTCAGACTGGAACAGATTTAAAAAAGCAGAATATTGGCAAACTCCTTCCGAAGCACTAAAAATAAAAATGGGAGATTGTGAAGATTGGGCAATAACTACTTTATCTTTAATGAGAGCTTATAATGACACTATCGATTGTTATAATATTTTATGGCCTACACATATTAGTATTCTTTGTTATGAAAAAAATCGTTTTGTTATTTATGACCAAGATAAAACAAAATTTTCAACTTCTTTAGAAACTGAAAATACTGGAGATTCAGCAGTAATTCAAGAAAATAAAATTGCTATTAGAAAAATGAGGAATGGTTATTTTGATTGGTATGGATTAAGTCCAGATGAAAGAAGAATGTATGCTTTATTTAATGAAAAAGAGTTAATCACTTTTGAGAAAGACGAAGATTTTGTAAATTGGGCAATACAACTAATTAATAATTAACGAGCCCCGACATCTTCTTTCTTAGAAAGAAAGAAGCAAAGAATATCGCAACAACTTCTCTAATACATTACCCGCCCGAAAATATGATTTCTAAATACAAAGACGACATTCTCAAAAACTCTAAAATTTTGCCTTCGGCATCGTTGCACTAAATTTTAGCCCTATGGGAAACAGAACAGGGGATAAAGAGTTCCGAAGTCTTGCAGACTTCTCCACCCAAATTCTTCTTCCAGCTCGAGCCTGTGAGGTTCCGCTCCAGT
>CAYUQG010000071.1:0-1719 GCA_964446915.1 Candidatus Woesearchaeota archaeon | reverse complement strand
AACAAAAAGATGGTTCAATAAAAATTCCAAAAGTTCTTCAACCTTATATGGGTGGAAAAAAGAAAATTGAAGTTAAAGCTAAATAAAATTTTTATTCAAAAAATTGAAAGGAGGGAAAATGAAAAATAATTCAAAAATTGTAACAATGATTGTTTTGGCAATTGTAGTAATTGGTTTTTTAATGTGGCTTATTCCAAATTATAATGTTTATTCAAGAGAATTGAATGGAAAAGCACAATTACGTGAAGCAGAATGGAATAGACAAATTGCAATTCAAGAAGCTCAAGCTTTGAAAGAGTCGGCTAAGCTTAAAGCAGAAGCAGAAGTTATTCGGGCACAAGGAATTGCAGAAGCTAACGAGATTATTGCAGGAAGTTTAACAGATGAATATATTAAATACAAATTTGTCGAAGGATTAAATGACGGAAATACAGAAGTTATTTATGTTCCGACAGAAGCGAACTTGCCAATACTTGAAGCTAGGGGGTAAGTTTTTATAGTTTGTTTTTTTATTTATTTTATGAAAAAAGCGTGTGATAAATATTTTTTACTTAGTTGGAGGAAGGTTTGGATAATTATTGTGAGTTGGTTTGTTGCAGTTATTTTACATAATTTATTTTATGGTTTGTTTAAATCTTATTTTGATGCAACAGGAGGGGACGAGCCTGTGTTTTTTATTATTGCTACAATTTTAATTCCAATTTATGTTTTGATTGTAATTGTTTATAGTTTAGTTAAATTAATTAATAAGAGGTTGAAAATGGCTAAGAAAAAAGTTCAGAAGACAAAGGCAGGAAAACTTGATGCAGGAAAACTTGGGCTTGCAAGTGGGTTTTTGTGTGCAGCTTATGTTTTTCTAATGACTCTTTTAGCAACATGGATTGGATATGGACAACATTGGGTTTTATCAATTCAGGATGTTTATGGGTTTTTAGGATATAGTATGAGTTTTGTTGGTGCAATTCTTGGGGCTATCTATGCATTTATAGATGGTTTTGTTTTTGTGTGGTTACTTGCTTTAATTTATAATAAGTTGGTTTGAAACTATGATAAAAGAAATTGGTATCTGGGATTTTTAGGTTTTTTAGGAATTCAAGGCATAGTTGGAATTTTAAATAAAGAATATATTCAAGCTATTTGGTTAGTTTGGTTTATTTACTTTAGGTATTTTTTTGAAGGTAAGAAATAGTAGGTTTTAAAAAGAAATTTCTGAATTTAATTATTATAGATATTTAAAATGACATTAAAAGATTTAGAAAAAATTTTGTTTAAAGGTTTGCAAAGAAAGGGAAATATTACAGAAGAAGTTCTTTTGAATTCTTTTATTAAAGCAAAATTAGCAAAAGATGAAAAAGGGGCAAGAGAATATTTAGAACAATGGAAAAAAGAATGACCAAAAAATTACAATGATGATTGGTCTATGTATTTAGTTAGAGTTCAATCTATTTTTGGAGAAACTTCTTATCAAGTTAAAAAAAGGTTTAAATTGTATTAGAAAACCTTAAAAATCGTTTTCTTTTATAATTGATGTGCCTACGTGGTCTAACGGCTATGACACAACCCTGTCGCGTGGCTGGAGAACCTAAGTTCTCCTCAACCTTTTGTTGTCTATGAGACACAGAATAAGATTGCAAAACCTCTCCTAAAGGAGCTCACTTCGCAAGTCATTCAAAACACGCAGAACGGTTGTAACCCGGGTTCAACTCCCGGCGTGGGCGT
>CAYUQG010000070.1:0-1747 GCA_964446915.1 Candidatus Woesearchaeota archaeon | reverse complement strand
ACTCTCTAAAAGCATTAGGTTCAACATTAGGCATGCCGAGTTGGATGACAAGTGAATTAGAAGAATAAAAAATAAGAAAAAGAAAATAAAAATAAATTGTTTTAGTTATGGTGCTGAACAACAAAATATATGAGCCAACCTAGTATTATCAAGTTGTATATCACAAGGAACCAATTCTGTAATAATGAACTCTTCTTCACCCAGCAGAGTTTCAGAAAAAAGACAATGGCTATTCTTAAAATATTTAAGATTGTAATTTTCACAAGCCTTGTTTCCAGTAGTTAAATTCCCTAAATTTTCTTCTCCGTTTGGAGAAATAAGCACACAACTATTCAACATTGCCAAAACACCTTCATATGTTACTTCTTCATCGTCTATACGCATACGACCATCCTCAATACAAGCACCATCTACACAACCAAACGCACAATAATGATATTCGGCAAATGTCGGATGATTGTCATTTGGATCACAATAAGTTTCTCTAATTAAACACCTGTCTTCTTTACTTCCATTAGGATTATTTGTAGAATAAGAATTTTTATTAGTTTCTGAGGGACAGGAAAGAACATTTTTATACTCCCACCAATCCCTTTCTTCATTCCAAGAACTTAAAGTGCAAGATTCAATTTCTTCATCACCAAAACCTACAGCACTTCCTTTCTCATAATAATTCAAACCACCATCAGAATCAACA
Source organism: Candidatus Woesearchaeota archaeon (assembly GCA_964446915.1). Lineage (GTDB taxonomy): Archaea > Nanobdellota > Nanobdellia > Pacearchaeales > GW2011-AR1 > JAHILJ01. Next base: position 1,050 of record CAYUQG010000070.1, on the reverse strand, counting down.
CATTCCTCAACAGGTTTTTCATCACCTTGAGAAACTCCTTCACTTGCTATTTCCAAAACAAAGTAATTTTTCCCAAACCAATTTCTTCCAAAACTACTTGCTGTGAAATAAACATTTTCTATTTTTTTGCTTGCCCCTTCTAAAAAAGTATAAGATTTTCCATTTACATTCAGAACACCTTCGACTTCATCAACAGACAATACTCCAAGGATAAATTCTGCTTTTTGAAATTGAATCATTTCTGTATCTCCTTCATATAGTTTAAATCCAACTGAACTTTGCTCATCTCCTGCTTTTCCAGTTAATCCAAACAGCCCTGCAAAAACACCAGAAGCCATAAGAACAACTAAACCCAAACTAATTCCAAAAATTAAATTTTTTTTCATTTTACCTCCTTTCATTTGTCTTTTAAAAAAGATAGTAACAATCATATAACTATAATGTAAATAATCCTATATAAAGATTATGGTAACTTTATGATATGAATATACAACTAAGTGGGAAGATATAAGTTTCATAATTTCAAGTGAATACAGAAAAAATGTCCTAAAAACTTTAGACAGCCCAAAAATGCCCTCTAAAATAAGTAAAGAATTAAATATTAATAAAACACACATAAGCAAAACCCTAAAAGAATTAAAACTAAAAAAACTAATTAAATGTTTAACCCCTAATTCTAATAAAGGCAAATTGTATAAAATATCTGACCATGGAAAAGACATCTTAAAAGAAATATCAAATCTAAAATAATCTATTCCACAATATTACGCCACAAAACATTTTTTAACCCAATTTACTTTTGCAAAACATGGACATTCAAAAAATAATTGAATCATTAACTCCTAACGAACGGAAAATTCTACCACATCTTGAAGAAAAAAATTTAGATGATATTTGCAGAAAATCAAACTTAGACAAAGTTTCTATTTTAAGATCATTCAAATATTTAAAAAAGAAAAAAATAATTTCTTTATCAACACAAAAAAAGAAAATAATTGAAATAGGTGTCAATGGAGCACTTTACAAAAAAAAAGGTTTGCCTGAAAGAAG
>CAYUQG010000069.1:0-1779 GCA_964446915.1 Candidatus Woesearchaeota archaeon | reverse complement strand
TTTGTTGAAATTGGAAGTGTTCCAAATATTGAACTTGCTAAAAAATTAAAATTAAAATTAGAAAAAGATTATATTGTTGTTGATAAAGAGCAGAGAACAAATGTTGCCGGGATTTTGGCTGCAGGAGATGTTACAAATAATTCTTTTAAACAAATTATTACAGCTTGTGCAGAAGGTGCTGTTGCAGCAAAAACAATTTATGAAGAATTAGAAGGTGGGAAATAATATAAATTTTTTTAAACCCTGTTTTCTTTAGATTGTAATGAAGAGAAGAGAATTTATTAAAAAAGTAGCAATTGTTCCTGTGGCTCTTTCTTCACCAAGTTTTTTACGAAGATGTGAACCAAAAATAACTTCACCTTCAAATTCTTTTGATGATTATGTTCCCAACTTAAATACAAATCCTTACAATGAACCAAATTATGTTCTTCAAACAAAAACAACTGCAAACGGTCAAATTGCTTTTAATTTAAATGGAGAAACTCATGCTGCATGGGTTCAGAATAAATATGGAAAGAGAATAACTGGGTTGGATTCTTTTTTATATCATGACAAATCTTTTGGGCAAACTTTTGTTGTAATTACAGATCCTTTGAAAGTGTTTATGCCAAAAATGTATATTCCTTCTGGTTTACAAAAAAAAGTAAGCGGAAGTTTGGATTTTATTACAATGGATTTGTGGGATGAAGCAAGGTCTTGGGGTAATTCTCTTGTTCAAAAATTAGATATTGATTTGCCTTCTTGGGATAAAGAAAGAATAGATGATGTTCCTGGTTTTGTTTATATTGGGAATTGGTCTTTTGCAGATGCAGATGATGTTGTTACAATTTTAAAATATGGGAGTTTAACGTTGAACTTTATCGCTCCTGGTGTTGGGAATGCTGTTTATGAAGTGTTAGCAAAAGTTGATGGTTTTATTGATAATGCCGAGGACATGGTTAAATTAATGAATGGTCTTGGGGTTTTTAATTTTGATATTGAACAACCTTATGCAATTTATGTTTCTCCTTTGCACCAACCGTTTTTGAATTTTATAAAAGTTGAAGACCATGTGAGAAATTCAAATGTTAATTTCAGAGATTTGTTTCCATTACAACAAGGAAATTCTTGGACTTATTTAAATGATTCTCAAACTTTTAGAACAGATGTAGAAGTTTTAGGAACAGAAAATATTCATGGACAAGAAGTTGTTGTTTTGAAAGATGGTGGGGCAGAAAATTATGTTGGATATTCTGGGAATGATTTTAAGTTAGTTGGAACTAAATACCCTGAACTTGGAAAGATATTTTTTGACCCTGCTGTTAAAGTTGGAAAAGATAATCTTAAGATTGGGGATTCTTTACATTCTGAATCAAAAATAATTTTTGAAGAAAATCCTGATCAAGGAGGGAAAGTTGAAGAAACAATTTATTTTGAAAAAAAAGAAAATATAAAGACATTTGGAATGCCCTTTGGAGATTGTTGGAAAGCAAGAGATTCTTACTCTTTAGAATTAACTAAAAAAGGTTTTGATACAATTTATTCAGATCAAACAGTTGAACGTTGGTATTCTAAAAATGCAGGGCCTGTAAAAATAAAAATTCCATCTTATGGGGATTTTTATTTATGGTATTCTCATGTTAATTCTGCTTTAGGAAAAAATAGTTCCTCAGAAAGATTAAAAGATAATTTAAGTATTTTCAATGGGATTTCTAAGGCTGTTGTAAAAAATGCACTTAAATTTAAATAGATTTTAGAACCACAATATTTTTAAAAGGGTTTTATTTAATCTTAAAATGG
>CAYUQG010000068.1:0-1797 GCA_964446915.1 Candidatus Woesearchaeota archaeon | reverse complement strand
CGCGTCTCTCTAATCCCTTTCCCACCCAAAAAAATATTATTTCAAAATCATATAAAACGGCATTCTCAGAAACTTTGATTTTTTGCCTTCGGCATCGTTGCACTAAAAATCAATCCTTCGGACGAAACTAACAGCGATTAAGAGATTCCGAAGTCTTGCAGACTTCTCCGTCCAAATAGGCTTCGCCGACTTCTCTTAATCGCGATGTTAAATCCAAAAGTCATTTAAAACAATTTTCTGTTAGAGTTCTATGAAATATTCAAAGAAAGTTGTTGGAATTAAGAAACCAGTTCGGACGATTTCAGGTGTGACTCCGTTGACAGTTGTGTTGAAGCCTCGAAAATGTAATCATGGTGGATGTATTTATTGTGCAGGTGGAAAAGACGTGCCACAAAGTTATACAAATAAAAGTCCGGCAATTATGCGTGCACTTGCTTTGAAATTTGATGCATATAAACAAGTTAAAGCTCGGCTGAAAGTTTTGGAAATTATGGGGCATCCTACAGATAAAATTGAACTTATTTTTATTGGAGGAACTTTTTTACAATATTCTAAAAAATACCAAAAAGATTTTGTGAAAGATTGTTTTGATGCTTTGAATTTAAAAAAATCTAAAACTTTTGAACAAGCTAAAAAATTAAATGAAAAGGCAAAACATAGATGTGTTGCATTTTGTATTGAAAATCGTCCTGATAATTGTTCTGCAAAAGAAATTCAAAATCTTTTGGATTTTGGCGTAACTCGGGTTGAAATTGGGGTTCAAATGCCTGACGATAAAATTTACAAAAAAATTAATCGGGGACATACTGTTGAAGATGTTGTTTTAGCTACAGAGAGATTGAAAAATGCAGGATTTAAATTAGGTTATCATATTATGCCTGGACTTCCAGGGAGCAATTTAAGAAAAGATTTGAAAATGTTTAAAAAATTGTTCACAGATTCTCGGTTTAAGCCAGATCAATTAAAAATTTATCCATGCCAAATTGTTCAAGGTTCTGTTCTTTCGAAAATTTATAGGAAAATTAAATATCAACCTTATAATAATATTCAGATTTCAAAATTTCTTAAAAAAATTATGAAAATTATTCCTGAATATTGTCGAGTTATGAGGGTGATGCGTGAAATTCCGAAGGAGAAAATGGTTTTTGAGCCGATTAAATTAGAATTAAGAAAAGATGTTGAAGATGAGTTAAGAGCTTCTGGAAAAAAGATTTCTGAAATTCGGATGAGAGAAATTGGATTTAATAAGGGAAATCTTAATTTAGATTTGAAATTAAAAGTTTTGAAATACAATGCAAGTAATGGAAAAGAATTTTTTTTACAGATTGTTAATAAAGATAATATATTGTTTGGACTTTTGAGATTGAGAATATTGTGTTCGCCTTGCTCACAGATTGATGGCTCACAATTGGCTTTGCCAAATTGTTCACACAAAAAACAATTAATCAAAAAAACTTTTCTTAATAATTCTAAAAAGTTCCGAGCGAATTGTAATCAGCAAAGTAAATTAGCTATAATAAGAGAACTTCATGTTTATGGTCAAGCTTTGGAAATTGGAAAACATGAAAAAGGAATTTCCCAACATTCTGGTTTTGGAAAAAAGTTAATGAAAAAATCTGAAGAGATTTCTAAAAAAGAAAAAGTTTCTGAATTGAAAGTTATTTCTGGAATTGGAGTTAGGAATTATTATAAAAAGTTAGGATATGTTTTGGAAGGAAATTATATGGTTAAGAAAATAAAGTAATTATCTTCTTCCTGAACTTCTAAAGTTATTACTTCTTTTGGTTACTGGTCTTC
>CAYUQG010000067.1:0-1799 GCA_964446915.1 Candidatus Woesearchaeota archaeon | reverse complement strand
TTAACAAAAGGAGAAAATGCAGAACCGCAAACTCCTTCAGCACACCCATTTAAACATTCATAATCATTTAAACAAGTAGTTCCATCTTCCCCTAAAGGTTTCCAACCCCCAATATCACAATATTTTTGGGTAGTATAATCAACTTCTCCAATAGTTCCACATTCTGAAGCAGAAATAAAATTAATTAAAAAAAGAAATACAAACATAATTGCAAAATATTTTAACCTCATTTTATAAAACATTGAATAAAAAATAGTTTAAATATTTAATGTTATTCTAAGACCATATAGATTAAAAAATATATGTGATAAGAATCAACTGAAAATTAATTCAGAACTCAAACCTCTACTTAAGATTAGCATTTTAATTGTGTCTTTTGTATAAACTTTCACAAGTTGCTCAAATTAATATAATTCTAAAATTGCATTCTATAAATTTTTCTGTCTGACAAGATTTTTTATTATTGCTTAAGTAATCAAAAGGAATTTTAAAACTCTCGTAAATTTACAGCCTAATCCCTCAATAAAACCTATTTCTTGAATAAAAAATTCCAAATAATTTTCCAAAAAATACTCAATTAAATCTTTATTACTAAAAGTCCCAAATCCCTCACAAAGTAAATAACAATAATTATTATCCTACTATTTTATAATATCTGAAAAAATCAATAATCAATTTCCTCTTCCTTTTTCAAATCCTCAACAACCCTTTCAATCTCCTTAACACCCAAAACCTTTTTCCCATTTACTTCCATTTCTTCTTTCAACCTCAAACAAAAATTTAAAAAATATTCCCCAATCTTTTCTTCCATCAACTCTAAACTTCCAGAACCAATTCTCTTAATTCCGACATTTTTCAACAATTCAATTAATTTTTTTCTCTTAATTAATGCATTAACCAATTTCCCATTTTCTTCCATCTTTATTTAATTAATTAAACAATAGAATTTCTTAAATTTAATTCCTTTATTCAAAAAAAATCTTTCAAATATCGACTCAACAAAAACTGGACACAAAAAAACTTGATTACTTATCCACTCCCCCTCCTTTTCTAAAACAAGTCCCAACTCTCCTTTTTTCCCCCTCAAAAAATTAACAACAAAAACTTTTTCCGAAAGATTTAAATTTTTCAACTCATATCTAAACAAACATTTATTTCTAAAACCATAAACTTCTGAAAAAGATTTGTTCTTTTTCAAACTATATCCTTCACGAAACAGAGTATTAATTAAACTAACAGGCTTGAAAAAATCTCTACAATGAAGAACACTTATATGAAACCCACTCAATTTAAAATTTTCCTCTTCAGAAATAATTGCTATATCAACATCATTTGGAATAACTTTTCCCTTAACAAAAGAGCCAAATAAAATAATATCATAAATATCTTTATTCTTCAAAAATTTCCCCAATTTTTTCTTAACATCCAATAAATTCTTTAATTTCATTTGCACATTTTTCTAATTTCAAAACATCCTCCCTTTTAGTCTTTAAATTATAAGACTTAATATAAATTCCAAACAAAAAAGAAACTTTTTCATAAATCTTATTAAAATAACTTTTTAACAAATTGAATCTATCATTATGATTCTTAGGCAATCTTTTAATTTCCCCATAAATAAGATAATCACAAAAAATAACAATAGACTTAAAATAATCACTTGCAGAAACATTATATCTTTTTTTAACAAAATTATCTTTAGCAGAATTTAAAAATTCCCTTGCATTATCTAATAATCCGTCCATTAATGCATTAATAGAAAACAAGCTTTTTAAGTTTTTCCCATAATTGATTAATCT
>CAYUQG010000066.1:0-1806 GCA_964446915.1 Candidatus Woesearchaeota archaeon | reverse complement strand
CCTAAATGAAGCACTTTGGTCTAGGGGGATAAAAAACCCTCCTCATAAAATAAAAGTTAAAGCAATTAAAGAAGGAGAAATTGTTCGGGTTGAACTTGTTGAATTTTCTGATAAATTGAAATTCAAAAAGTTGAGGAATGAAAAAATTGAAAAACAATCTACAGAGGCAAAAGAAAAGAAAAGAAGTTTGATGCAAAAAGCAAAAGAAAGTTTGAAGCCTTCTGAAAAATCTGAAGATAAAAAAAAAGAAAGTTTGAAGCCTTCTGAAAAATCTGAAGATAAAAATAATGATGGTGTTGATGATAAAAAAGAAGTAAAAGAAAAACAAGAATCTGTTAAAGAAGCAGGTGCTAAACTAGAAAAACAAATGGCAAAAAAAACAAAACATTCATCTGGTGGTAAAATAAAACAAAAAACTCAACCTGTTCGAAAAGCTTTGGCGAAATAGTTTTATAGTACCTAATTCTTGGAACAATATGTTACCCTCCCTAATAAAAGACCTACAATCAAAAAAGAATTTGAAAAAAGCAAAAGTTCTTCAGAAGTTTTTCAAAACAGGAAAAGGTGAATATGGAGAAGGAGATTTTTTTCTTGGATTAACTTCTAAGCAAATAAAGAATATTGCTAAGAAATATATTGGTCTTAGTTTGAAAAAAGTCTCACAGCTTTTGAAAAGCAAAGTTCATGAATATAGAGTGTGTGCTCTGAGAATTCTCGTTTTAAAGCATAACAAAGCTGATGAAAATGAAAGAGCAAGAATTTTTAATTTTTATTTAGAGAACTCAGAGAAAATAAATAATTGGGATTTAGTGGATTTGTCTGCTCCGAACATTGTTGGTAATTTTCTTTTTGACAAAGAAAAAGACATTTTATACAAGTTTGCAAAATCGCACAATCTTTGGAAAAAACGAATTGCAATTGTTTCAACTTATTATTTTATAAAGCAAAATGAATTTTCAGACACTCTTAAAATTTCTGAGATTTTAATGAAAGATAAACATGATTTAATTCACAAAGCTGTTGGTTGGATGTTGCGTGAAGTTGGAAAACGAAACCCTAAAATAGAAAAGAATTTTCTTAAAGGATATTACAAAACCATGCCAAGGACAATGTTGCGTTATGCTATTGAAAAGTTCCCTGAAGTTGAAAGGAAGAAGTGGTTGAAGGGGGGAAACTTAATTCCCAGCATTTAATCTATTATCCCAATATAAATCGTATTGAATTTGTTCAAGGTACTCTTCTAAATGTTTTTTTAGATGGCTAATCTGCCACTTATGAACTTTATCAAGTTGTTCATCTGTTTCAAAATCTATTCTAAATTTAGAAAACCACACAGGAATTCCTTTTTTTATTATTTCGTTACATTCTAAAAAATGTTTAGAATTTTTTGAGGCATGCAATAAATATATTTCAGTTAGAAAAAATTTTTGAAAATACCCAGAATAAGATTCATTTTCTGAATTTATTTTTTTAGAAATAATACGAAATTTATATTTTCCTAAAAGAAAATTTTCTCTTAATTGCACTAATGATTTATAATCTGGGTTGGATAAATGGGGAATCATAGATTTTAAAAAAAGAACAGATTTAAAAGAATTTATATAACTTAAAGCATATATTTAGAAATGGTAGAAAAGACAATAAATGAACTATTAGAATTTGGAATTATAAACATTGATAAACCATCAGGACCGACTTCGTTTAATATTTCAGATTTTGTGAGGAAAAAGTTGGGCTTAAGGAAAACATCGCATTTTGGAACACTTGACCCAAAAGTTACAGGTGTTTTGCCTATTGCATTAAATC
>CAYUQG010000065.1:0-1824 GCA_964446915.1 Candidatus Woesearchaeota archaeon | reverse complement strand
AATGGCTACAAATATTCCTCCGCATAATTTAACAGAAGTTTGTGATGCAATTATTTCTTATATTAAAAAACCAAAAATAACAATTGAAGAACTTTGTGAAATTGTTACTGGTCCTGATTTTCCAACAGGTGGAAGTGTTACAGGCGATATGATTGATTTATATAAAACAGGAAGAGGAAGATTAGTTATGCGTGGGAAACTTTCTACTGAAATAGTTAATAAAAAAGAATCTCTTGTTATTTCTGAAATTCCTTATATGTTAAATAAATCAACTTTAATCACGCAAATTGCAGACCTTGTTCAAAAGAAAAAAATTAAAGATATTTCTGATTTAAGAGATGAATCTTCAAAAGGAAATATTCGGGTTGTTCTTGAATTAAGAAAAGGTGCGAACTCAAAATTTGTTAGTAATTCTCTTTACAAATATACGCGTTTGCAGGATTCTTTTAATGTTAATTTTTTAGCTTTAGTTGGAGGTCAGCCAAAAGTTTTGAATTTAATAGATGTTCTTGAACAATATGTTAAACATAGAAAAACAATTATTACAAATAGAACAAAATTTGAATTGAAAAAAGCAAAAGATCGTTTAGAAATTGTTGAAGGTCTTTTAATTGCATTGAAAAATATTGATGAAATTATTTCTTTAATTAAAAAATCTAAAGGTGTGACAGAAGCATTAGAAGGTTTGATTAAAAAGTTTGGGCTAACAAAAAGACAAGCGCAGGCTGTTTTAGATACTAAATTACAACAATTAACTTCTTTAGAGCAAGATAAATTGAAAAAAGAAAACCAAGTTTTGAAAGAAAGTATTTCCGAATATGAGAAAATTTTGGGCGATGTTCAGGAAGTTTTAAAAATTATTGTTAAAGAAGTTTTAGAACTTAAGAAAAAATATGGTGATAATCGAAGAACAACTGTGTTAAAGAATATTCGGGAAATTAAAGAAAAAGATTTGGTTCAAGATAAAGAAGTTGTTGTGACAATTACAGATAAAGGTTATTGCAAGAGAATGGATGTTCAAACATATAAAGAGCAGAAACGAGGTGGTCGAGGAGTGATTGGAAGTAATCTTGCAACAGGCGATTTTGTAAAACAATTAATTACATGTTCTACTCATGATTATTTAATGTTCTTTACAACGCGTGGAAGGGTTTTGTGGTTAAAAACTTATGATATTCCTGAAGCTGAAAGATATAGCAAGGGAAAAGCTTTGGTTAATTTGTTAAGTTTAAAAGATGAATCAATTACAAATGTTATTTCTGTTAAACAATTTGATGATTGTTTATTTATGGCAACAAAAAAAGGACAGGTTAAGAAAATCTCATTAAAACATTTTTCAAAACCAAGGGCTTCAGGAGTTCGTGCTATTAATTTACCTAATGATAATTCTGATTTTTTAGTTGGAGTTGAAGTTGTTAAAAAGTCTGAAGAAGTTTCACTTGCAACACGAAAAGGAAAAGCGATTCGGTTTAGTTCAAATGATATTCGTGAAATGGGTCGTTCAAGTTATGGTGTAACGGGAATTAAAATGGAAAAAGGTGATGAAGTTGTGAGCTTGGAAATTTTGAATACCGAAGCTATTTTAACAATTACAAAAAAAGGTTATGGGAAGCGAACAGCTGTAAGTAATTACCGAAAAACTGCACGAGCTGGAAAAGGGGTTCTTAATTTAAAGGTCTCTGAAAAAACAGGAGAAGTTGTTACATCTGTTTCTGTAAATGATAATGATGGTATAATAATTACAACAGCAAAAGGAATTGTGATTCGAACTTCTTTGAAAAACATTCGAGTTATGGGTCGTGCTGCTCAAGGTGTTAGAATTGT
>CAYUQG010000064.1:0-1870 GCA_964446915.1 Candidatus Woesearchaeota archaeon | reverse complement strand
ATCTTAATTATTTTCTTTAAAATTTTGGCTTGACGAAGTTTGGCAAAATTCATTAATCGTGAACAAAGTGAACCAAATTTAAATGTAAAATAGGGTGCAACATATGTCAGTAAGAAGCACAGTGTAAAAAGTTTTTAAAGATTGAGTGGTTTTAGAATCTATGATAAAATATGAAGCAACAAAAAAATTAGGAGAGCTTCTTAAAAAAATGAACCCAAATCAATTGGAGAGATTTTTGCAAAGTGAGATAGGAAAATTATGCTTAGCTTCTGTAATAGAATATGACATAACTCAAAGTCTAAATGATTTTAGAATTAAAACAAATAAGTTTGAAGAAAGATTTTATGGGAACTTTGGAATTTGAAAAAAGAGAATTTTATTTATTCAAGATAGGGGGATAATTAAATTTCTGCCTATACCAATCATTAAATTTTCCATAAGAATTTCCACTCAAACAAGTAAAACCAATTGCAAAAGGTGCGGCAACTATGGCTTCCTTTAACGAAACTCCTGCAAAATGTAAAACAACACCATAACTTGAAAGACCAACAATAAACCCAGAAGCAAAATCAACAAGTCTCTTTCTTTTTTTACTACTATTTTCATCTGTTTTAGTAATTTTTGCTAAATATTTTCTACATACTGTATGTAATTTTCCAACACCAATACTATTTATTAAAAAAGCCATACCCCTAGATTTCAAAACCTCTGGGTTTTCCATCCCTGCAACAAATTTTTCCCAAATCCCAATAGCAGGAACATAAAAAAGAATACGTGATGAAGTATCTACTAAATATTCTTCTGCTTTATTTTTTATATTATAAAACTTTTCTTCAATTCCCATAAAAATAAACTAACCCCAAAATTTATAAACTTTTCCTATTTGTTACTTTTATAAAATTAGAACAACTTCTTCTGTCCTACTTTAACATGTGCATTTTTCCAAGTTGCCCAAGTTTTTCTAAAGATTCCAGAATCCTTATATTTTTGACCTTGCTTTTCAAGAAATCTTTGGGTCAAGGGATCTGAAGTATAACCAGAACCAAGTTCGTCTCCGTATTTTTCACGGAGTTTTTGCATTTCTTTTTCACGAACGCACTTTGCAAGAACAGATGCAGCTGAAACAGAAACATGATTTTGGTCTGCTTTATGTTCACACGAAATTTCTAAGTTTGATAAATCTTTTATTTGTGTTTTTAAAAAATCTGCCCATTTTACTAAACTTACTGACGGGCAATCAAGAATAACTTTTATTTTACACCCACCAGGGTAATCCCTATGGGATAAATCTTTATTTATTTTATTTATTATTTTTGCACACGCAATTGCTTCTTGTTCGTTCAACTTAATTCCTGCTTCAGATTCTTTATCTATTTGAGTTGGAGAAATAATCACAACTTCAAAAGCTTCAGCAACTTCTTTTATTTTCTTTTCTAAAAATTCTCGTCGCTTTTGTGTTAATTGCTTGCTGTCTTTAATTCCTAAATTTTTTAATTCTAATTTTTTTGAGGAATCAATTAAACATCCTGCAAGAATCATTGGCCCAATTACAGGACCCCTTCCTGCATCATCAATTCCTAAAATTAGCTCACCCATATTAAAAGAAAAATTAAGTTGTTTTTAAAATGTTTGATTAAAAAACGCCCCGACCAGGACTCTCACGCGAGAACACGAAGTTTTCTCGCGCACTTTCCTATTTGAATGTTCTTAAAAACTGTTTTGTTCTAATCCTGAAAATAAATGCTATCTACGATAGCATGACGCCCCGACCAGGACTCGAACCTGGATGTCCTTTCGGACCCAGATATTTGCGAATAAACTAAATTTGTTCGTAGCAATCTGGTGCAATACCCTTATGCGATCGAGGCAT
>CAYUQG010000063.1:0-1872 GCA_964446915.1 Candidatus Woesearchaeota archaeon | reverse complement strand
TTTTAATTTTATAATTCTTAATTTTTAAATAATTATTAAATTTCATAATTGCTATGAGTTTCTTATTATTAAAAAAGCGTAATTGTTTTTCGACAAAAATATTTCAGAAAAATTTATTGTCATTTTGTTTTCATAAATACTTTTTCTTAAATTATAGCTAAAAGAATATTTGAAATGTCCGTAATAAGAGTTAATCATTGCTAAAGATTTTTTTATTTTTGTATTTTTATTTAGCAAAAATAATTTATTTTTAAACCTACTTATAACTCTTCTCTTAACTAAAACATAATCTAGTTTTACAAAATAACCTAAAAATTCTATTCCTTTATAAATTCCTTGTAATTTTGTTTTATTCAAGTTTAATTCTAAATCTAATTTATTTTTTAAAAATCTGTTAATTTTATTTTTAAAATATTTTAATTTTTTATTATCTTTATTTAATATAATTAAATCATCAACATAACGAACATAATATTTACATTTTAAATATCTCTTAATAAACTGATCTAATTCATTTAAATAAAGATTGGCAAAAAACTGAGAAGAATAATTACCAATAGGAAGTCCTTTGTTTTGAGCTGAATTAAATAAAGATTTCCTAGGCGGGATAAGCTTAAACAAAGATTTATCTCCTTTAGTAATATAATTTTTGTTAGGCTTATAAAAAATAATGATTTTTGCTAGCCATAAAATATCATTCTTCCATTGATAAGATCTATTTTGTTTTGAAATTAAATTCTTTAAAACCATATATAAAACATCGTGGTTAATTGCCATAAAGAATCCTGAAACATCTAATTTAAGGCAATATGCCCTTTCTTTGTAATTTTTTGTTGTTTTTCCAATAAAGTTTCTTAACCTTTTAACCGCTGAATGTGTTCCTTTATCTTTACGACAAGAAAAACTATCAAAAATAAATACTTTCTCACCAATATTATTTATTTCTCTTATTAAAAGATGATGAACCACTCTATCTTTAAACTCAGCAGCAAATATTTCTCTTGGACAAGGCTCTGTTACTACAAAACAAATAGAACGACCTGGTTTGTATGTCTTGTTTTTTAATTCTTTTTGAAGCTGAAAAAGATTTCTTTCCAAATTCATTTCAAACTTTAAAGCATTCTTAGTTTTTCTTTTATTTTTTCGACAATCCAAATACGCTCTATATAATTTTTCAAATGTAAATATTGTTTTATCCATTTTGTTTTTATATTTATCTTTGTGAAAATGACCAGTTTAACCAACCACCAATCATTTCTCCTACTTCTTTTATATAATAAGTTTGGATATGAGCAAACTGTTTCACTGAAATTAAGTTTATTTCTTGTGCCAATCTTAATCTTGTTTTTAATTTATCAAAGTTAGTACTTAATTCTGAAATTTTAAAATATTTCTTTTCATTAGATAAAATATTTACGTCTATGATTAAATCTATACATTGCCATGATAATCTTAAAATTTCTTCTCCTAATGTATATCTATATTCTTTTGGAAAGTTTCTTATTCTTTCATATAAAAATTTTACTAATTGATAACTTTTAAAATAAATTGGGAGCTGATCTGAGTTTGACATATTCTTTTTGTCGCAAACGAATAAAAATTGATTTCCCTCTAACACAACGCACATAATTGCTATTGGTCTTATTGTTGTTGTTCACACTACCAGTATTAAAGTTCAGGTTGTAAGCGTTTGTAGAACTGTTCTCCGTAGACGACCAGTAGTTGTTGGAAACAATATTGCTTTTACACTGTTTTTTCTACAAAAGCCTGATCTTAAAAAAGGCTTTCTGACTACTAATACTCCGTATTTTACAAAGTGGTAAAAGCCGCAATAAATTTTTAACCGCTACTCTTTTAGAGCTAGTTTGTATT
>CAYUQG010000062.1:0-1992 GCA_964446915.1 Candidatus Woesearchaeota archaeon | reverse complement strand
TGTGTCTTTCTCCTTTTTCCTGGTTTAATATGAAGTTTTGTCCTTCTCCACGATCTTCTATATTTTGTCATAGCAGAAGGATGGACTCTTTTTCCTATTCCATATTTTTTTAAAACCGCCCAAACAGGTGCCCATTTTGTTTGCCTACCTTTTTTAGTAAGTTTTTCTTTTTTCCCCTTATATTTAATTGGCATTTTTAAATTATTTTTTCCAACCAGTCCTCCAACTGCATTTTGTTTGAATATATTTTTCTATTCCCCCTTCTTTGTTTACTTCCTTCCCATCTACTACCATTAAATTAAAATTATGATAACTATTTAACCTACCCCCAACATTTTGTTCAATAACTATCTTAACCACATCTTCTTCCCTAATAGCTCCTTTTGGGATTATATAAATTATATTCTTTTTGTAAGTTTTAAGATTCATTGAAATTCCCATTTTACTGAATTTCCTCCAAAAACTTTTTACCTTTTTCAGTTAATTGTCTTCCAGGTTTTTTAGAACGAACTCCTTTAATGTCTTTTGCAAGTTCTGTGAATTCTGCTTTATCAGATTGCTGAAGAATGGTTCGAATAATTTTCCCCCCAGCTCTTTTGAAAATTTCTGGTTTTGAACCACGATTTTTTTTAGAACCATATTTTGTTCTTAGTCTGTTCACACCAACAATTTTTTTTCTATAAATTTGTTTTAAAATGCTTGCAGATCTTTTGTACCAAAAATCAGGGTCTTCAATCGGTCTTTCTTTTGAAGAACTTGACTTAACAAATTCAACCCATTCAGGAGATTTAAATTCTGGAATTTTTTTCAAAGCATCTGCTAATTTTAAATTATATTCTTGTGCATCTAATTCATATAACGGGTTCATTTTTATTGCATTCCTTTCGGAATTAGAATCGCTTAGCGATTAACTAAATTAAACCACGAAAATACTTTATAAATCTTTTTCTTGCAAAAAACCTGCAATTTTTTTCTCTAAATCTAATTTATCTTCGTAAATTTCTATAAATTCTTCATCAAAATATTGGCATCTTATTTTTTCCATCAAAAGTTTATCTTGTTCCAAACAAGAAAGATTTTTATCTAAGGAGATAGGAAAATGCTTTTCATTGTTTCCCTCAAAATCTTTTAATACTCTTTTGCAAAGTTCAAGAATATATTCAGGCATTTTTTCGCAATGATATTCTCCTTTGTCTGCAATTTCATAAATATGCCCAAAGGAATATACAAAATAAAATCTTTTCAATTCTTTCTTTAGATTTTCCAATTTTTTTAAACAAGAAATAGTTATGTCTATCTCATTCTTTATCTTCTCTGTTAAATTTCCCATAAATTAAGATTAATTATCAATTTATAAGTTAAATTGTTCTTAAAGATATAATTTATCTAACTGGTTTTCTCCACTTTTTCAGAATAATTGTAAACCCTATAACTTTTGAAGTGAATTTTTCTCCAAGTTCTTCTAAGATTTTTTCAGAATATTCTTTTATTTGTTTTTTTTCTCTGCCCGCACTTTTTAAAACTGAAACTTTTATTGTTCTGTGTTTATCAAAACGAGTTTTTAAAGTTTGAAGAAAATTTTCTGTTAAACCTGCTTTTCCTAATTGCAAATATCCTACTGGTGCCATTTTTCAATATCCTTTTTTTTAATCAAGATTGTTTGCGGCGAAGATTTTATTTTCCATGTTCCTGGTTTTGCAAAAAGAGTTTTTTTAACATCTTTTCCAGAAAATTTGTGAAGTTTAATATCTTGTTTGTTGTTTCTCCAATCTTGACTTTTCGCAGCACATATAATTCCTGCTTCATAAATTTCTTTTTTTAATGGATGGTCAGAAAGCAAAACACAAAAACCACTTCCAGGTACAATAGTATGCAAAATCACATTTAACTTTCCTTTAAACTTTTGAACAAGTTTATCATTGTTTTCTGCATTTTTACCCAAAAGAACTTTTGTTCCTGTTTCTAAAAAATATTCTTTAAATTCCATGAATT
>CAYUQG010000061.1:0-2002 GCA_964446915.1 Candidatus Woesearchaeota archaeon | reverse complement strand
TTAGCTCAAGCAGAAGTTGAAGATTTAGAAAGAACAACAAAATTAAATTACCTTAATTTTAATATTGTGGATTCAAAAGAAAAAATAAGTATTGCAACAACAAGACCAGAATTTTTACCTGCTTGTGTTGGAATTTTTGTAAATCCGAAAGATGATAGATACAAAAAATTAATTGGAAAAGAAGTAGTAGTTCCTTTATTCAACCAAAAAGTAAAAATCAGAAAAGATGAAAAAGTTGACAAAAATTTTGGCACAGGAATTGTTATGATTTGCACATTTGGAGACAATACAGATATAGAATGGTGGAAAAAATATAAATTAGATTTAAAAAATATTTTAAACAAAGATGGAACCTTAAATGAGTTAGCAAAAGAATATAGTGGTATGAAATTAAAAGAAGCCCAAGAAAAAATTATTAAAAAATTACAAGAGAAAAACATTCTGACAAAACAAAAAGATTTACAGCAAACTGTTGGAAGTTGTTGGAGGTGCAATACTCCTGTGGAATATTTAATTACAAAACAATGGTTTGTAAAAACTCTGAAATATAAAAAAGATTTAATAAAAAGAGGCAAAGAAATAAAGTGGATGCCAGAGTTTATGAGAAAACGGTTTGAAAACTGGACAGAAAATCTTAAATGGGACTGGATTATCTCAAGACAAAGATATTATGGAATTCCTATTCCTGTCTGGTATTGCGAATCTTGTAAAAAAAATATTTTCCCAAAAGAAAATGAACTTCCGGTTGACCCAATTGAAATTGAAAAAAAATGCCCAGAATGTGGGAAAAAAGCTGTTCCTGAAAAAGATGTTTTAGACACTTGGATGACTTCTTCAAACAGCCCGGAAATTGCTTGTAAATGGTTAGAAAACCCAAAACAATATGAAAAAATTGCTCCAATGTCTATCCGACCACAAGCTCATGACATAATTCGAACTTGGGCTTTTTACACAATCTTGAAAAGTCATTTATTATTCAACAGAATTCCTTGGGAAAAAATAATGATTGGAACATATGTTCTGGATTCAAAAGGAAAAGGAATGCACAAAAGTAAAGGAAATGCTATTTGGGCAGATGAATTAATTGAAAAATACCATGTAGATGCATTTAGATATTGGGTAGGAACAGCGAGTTTAGGAAATGACCTCCCCTTCAAAGAACAAGAATTGATTGCAGGGAAAAAGTTTTTAACAAAATTACAAAATGCTTCAAAATTTGTTTTCATGAATTTAAAAGATTATTCAAATAAAAAACCTGTTTTAGAAGAGATAGATAAATATATGTTACAAAAAACAAAAGAAGTTGTTGAAGAAGTTAAAAAACAATACTTAGATTATAATATTTCTTCTGCAAAAAGAATTGCTGAAGATTTTTTCTGGCACGACTTTTGTGATAATTATCTTGAAATAATTAAAAAAAGAATTTATAACAATCAAAAAGGAAAAGAATCTGCTCAATATGTTTTATATAATTCTTTATTAGCAGTGTTGAAAATGATGGCTCCAATTACTTGTTTTTTATCTGAAGAACTTTATCAAAATTATTTCAAAAAATATGAAAAAGAAATTTCAATTCATTTAACAGAATTTCCAAAAATAGAAATTAACGAAAAATCAGAAAAAGGAAATTTATTTATAGAACTTCTTTCAAAAATTCGTCAAGAAAAAACAAAAGAACAAAAACCAATGAATGCTGAATGCATTGTGAGTTTAGAAAAAAAAGTTTATGAACAATTAAAAGAAATGTTAAATGATTTTAAGAATGTTGCAAATGCGAAGGAAATAAAAGAAGGTAAATTTGGAGTTGAATTCTTATGACAACCTTAACAAAATATGAACTTGAAGATGTTCTTGAAGAACTTGAAAAGCACAAGGGAAGACATACTGAATTAATCACAGTTTACATTCCAGCAGGATATGATGTAAATTCTGTTCAAAGGCAACTTGAAGCTGAAAAATCAACAGCAAAAAATATTAAGTCAACCTCAACACGAAAAAATGT
>CAYUQG010000060.1:0-2105 GCA_964446915.1 Candidatus Woesearchaeota archaeon | reverse complement strand
GTGCATACAAACTTTTATTAATTAATTTTTTCTTTAAATTTAAAGATGGTGAAAAAATATTCTGAAGAATTTTTGAAGAAGAAAGCAAGAAGAGCAAGTATTAGCGAAGGAATTTTCGCTTCTATTAAAACTCATCTTGGTGATAATTTTGTGCAACCTTTTGCAATTGCTTTAAATGCAAGTAATTCTGTTGTTGCACTTTTAACTTCTGTTGCAGGGCTTTTATGGCCTTTTAGTCAGGTCTATGGTTCAAAACTTATGCAAAAAAAATCAAGAAAAAAAATTACGTTATCAATGTCTATTCTAAGATCTTTTTTTTGGCTTTCTTTAATTGTTTTAGCTGTTCTTTCATATAAAAATTTAATCAGTTGGTTACTTCCTGCTTTGCTTTTGATTTTTTATGGAATTTATAATCTTGTTGCAGGAATAGCATATCCTTCGTGGTTTTCTTGGATGGGGGATATAATTGATGAAAATCATAGGGGGAGATGGTTTTCAAAAAGGGATTTAATAATTGGTTTTTCAGGAGCAGCAGCTTTGATTTTTGCTTCTTTGTTTTTAGATTTTTCAAAAAATAAAGGTTTTGTTTTAATTGGTTTTTCAATTTTATTTTTCTTTGCTTTTGTATTCAGGATTTTAAGTTGTTATTTTTTAAATAAACAATATGAACCTAAATTGAAGATAAAAGAAAAAAATTATTTTTCATTTGTTCAATTTTTGAAAAGAGCCCCAAAAACGAATTTTGGAAAGTTCACTTTGTTTAGAGCAATGATGGCTTTTGCGACAACAATTTCAACAGCTCTTCTTGCAGTTTATTTGTTAAGATATTTAGGATTTAATTATCTGACTTATATGGTGATTGTTTTTGGTGCAAGTGTTTTTTCATTTTTTGCTTTAGAGCTTTGGGGAAAATTTGCAGACAAATATGGGAATTATAGAATTTTAATTATAACAACTTTCTTCACACCAATTATTTCTCTTTTATGGATTTTGCATCCGTCACCGATTTATCTTTTCTTTTTCCCTTCTTTAATTAATCATGTAGTGAATGTTGGATTTAATTTAGCAACAAATAATTTTATTTATGATAATGTTAGCAAACAAAAAAGAGGAGGTGCAATTTCTTATTATAATATTTTACAAGGGGTTGGAGTTTTCTTTGGTTCAGTGTTAGCTGCTTTTTTGATTAAATATCTTAATACAAAAATTATTCCTCCGATAATTTTAATTTTCTTGATTAGTACTTTTGTAAGAATGTTTGTGATTGCTTATTGGGTTCCAAAGTTAAGAGAAGTTAGGAAAACTCAAAAGTTTAAAGGAGTTGAATCTGTTGGAAAACTGATAAAAAAAGATTTCAGGCCAACCATAATTCAGGAAATACATCAAATAACTTCTATTGGAAAATACTTGCATTTGAAATAAAAACTTATTTAAAACCAAAAGCACAAGGTTTAGTATGTTTAAGAAAAAGAAATGCAAAAATTGTGGTGAAAGAATAGATGAAAAAAATAGATTTTGTTCTAATTGCGGATTTGAGTTGAATGAAAAATCAAATCAAAATGGAGATTGGGGTTTGCTTGGAAAAAATGATTCTTCTGAAGATTCTTTTGGGAACTCGTTGTTTAATGGATTTACAGGAAATATGTTTAGTAAAATTCTTGGAAGCACAATGAAAATGTTTGAAAAAGAAATGCAAAAAATGCAAAATGTTCCGAGAGTTCCCAGAACAAACTTTGAACTTTTTATTAATGGAAAAAGAATTAATCCTCAAAATATTAAGGTTACGCAAAAAGCAGTTCCAAAGCAATTAAAGAAAAAAGAAAGTATTGAGTTGCCTTCAAAAAAATTAAAAGATTTTATTAACCTTCCTCAAGAAACCCCAAAAACAAATGTTAGACGTCTTGCAGATAAAGTTGTTTATGAACTTGAGATTCCTGGTGTGAACTCAATTGAAAATGTTTCAATTAACCACCTCGGAAATAGCATTGAAATAAAAGCAACTTCAAAAACAAAATCTTATTTTAAAATTATTAATATTTCTCTTCCAATTACAAATTATAATTTGGAAAAAGATAGGCTTGTTCTTGAATTGGGTGTGAATTAAA
>CAYUQG010000059.1:0-2108 GCA_964446915.1 Candidatus Woesearchaeota archaeon | reverse complement strand
AATAACTATTTAAACTTTTCTACAATAATTTTTTTGTGGAGGACGCCCTGATCGCTCAGAGGAAAGAGCACCAGTCCCATAAACTGGATCTTAGCAGATATCTGGGTTCGAATCCCAGTCAGGGTGCCTCCACTTTAATCTAATAAAACAAAAGTTAAAAAGAATGTTGAAGAGAACATAAAACCAACAGAACTTTTTTCAATTCTTGTTAGGAAGTTCAATAATATTCTTGGGATTGGGGATTGAAATTAAAGTTGAAAGATTATTTAATTAAGTAAAAAAAGACCTGCCCCCTGTTGTTCGCAGATTGATAACAAATTGTTAATACAAGATTTGAATTTTGGTATTGAGGTTGATGATGATAAAATTATTCTTGGTAAGGGTCAAATAAAAATTATGTTAATAAGGTGTGTGAGCACGGGCAATTTTTGGGATTGGGAATTAAACTTCATCCCAATTAAATTTATTAATCTAAATTCTTTGTTTGTTTGATGAGAAAAGAAATTTTTATTTTGGTTTTATTTTTAATTCCGTTTATTAGTGCAGATGTAATTTCTTTAAATTCTGGTGGAACAGGAAATATTATTTTAAACCCAAACGAGTATATTGAAGGTTTTTTCTGGGGTGATGTTTGTGTGCCTTATACATGTATATCATTAGGTTATTATGATTGTGGTATTTGGGATAATGGGTGTGAAGGAACAATTAATTGTGGAAGTTGTTTAACTGGTTATAGTTGTCAAGCAGGAATTTGCACTTTAATTGGAACAGGCGATAGTCCAGGAGGAGGGGGTGGGGCAACCACAACTTCTCCAGGAATAAATGTAGATGTTTTTCCAACATCTTTTACAATGCAATTAGCAATAAGAACGAGCAATCCTACAACAATTAAAGTTACAAATCCTGGAACCTCTACAATAATGGTTCCTGTTGGGTTAACTAATTTATCAAATATGATTCTTTTAAATACAACTTCTTTTGAATTAGCTCCTGGAGAATCTAAAAATTTAGATGTGACTTTTGTAGCTTTAAGTCAGACAGGTAATTTCAAAAGTAATATTATTATAGGAGATGAATCTATTCCTGTTGAAATGATAGTAAGAACAAAACTTCTTCTTTTTGATTCTGTTATTGAAGTTTTAAATGAAAATGCACAAGTTAAACAAGGCACTAAGTTGAAAACAAAAATTACTTTAATTCCAATGGGCGACCCTGACCGATTAGATGTTACTTTAGATTATACAATTAAAGATTATGACGGTGTTGTTTATTTTACAAAAACAGAAACAATGTTGGTTGAGGAAAAAATGAGTTTTGAAAGAGCTTTTAGCGTGAATAAAATTCCTGATGGAAAATATGTTATTGGTTTAATGTTAATTTATCCGAACGGTGTTGCACCTTCAAGTGCACATTTTGAAATTGTTTCTACTTTGTTTGGAAGAATAATTTTAATTTTAATAATTTTAATTTTAATAGTGTTGATGCTCTTGATAATTTTCTTAATTTGGAAACGTAGAAAAGAGGAAGAAGAACCTGTGGAACAGAATGTTTAAATTGGGTTTCTTTTTAGAAATTGGTTTCTTTTAAAAAAGAAACTACACTGGTAGAAAACATTTTGTTAGCACTGTAAAAGAAAACTATAAGACGTTTCACAATATTGTTTTAAGAAACATTTTTTAACTTGTTTTTTTATTTTAAGTTATGTTAATTGGACTTGTTGGAAATGGGAATTTCTTAGAAAGAAATCCTACAATGGCAAAGAAAGGAGAAAACAAAAAATGCTTATCGGGTTAGTAGGGAAACCGTCGTGTGGAAAGAGCACTTTTTTTAAAGCAGCAACTTTAGCAGAAATTGAAATTGCAGCTTATCCTTTTACGACGATAAAACCAAATTCAGGTGTGGGTTATGTAAAAGTCGAATGTATAGACAAAGAATTTCATACACAGTGTAATCCTCGAACAGGTTTTTGTATAGAGCATCATCGTTTTGTGCCAGTGAATTTAATGGATGTTGCAGGTTTGGTGCCAGGTGCATCAGAAGGAAAAGGATTAGGAAATCAATTTTTAGATGATTTGAGGCAAGCAGATGTTTTTATTCATATTGTAGAT
>CAYUQG010000058.1:0-2111 GCA_964446915.1 Candidatus Woesearchaeota archaeon | reverse complement strand
TGCTCATAAATACTCCCAAGTAAATCAACAGGAATTTCATCAAACATATATCTTTCTTGTTGATGTTGTGTTCCATAATATAAACCTCTTATAACTTTTGCAAGAATATTATTATCAAAAAAACCTTCTTTTTCTAAAACTCCTTCTGCAAATAATTTGGAATTATAAGTTAAATCAAATCTTTTAAATTGAGATTTTAAAACTGCCCAAAGGTTCATATCAGTAAGGCCTTTTTCAACATCTTTAATAATTTTTAATAAAAAATCTTGTGCTTCTAAACCCCTATCTTCTACACTTCGCATGAAAATTAATCTATCAATTAAAATCTGAACAATCTCATCTATATGCGAATTTTCTAATTGCATTCTTTTACTTTTCAAATCTTTAGACAACCATTCTCGATATTGTAATAAATCAGATAAAATAGATTCATCAATTGGTTTATTTAATTTCTTATCTACATTTTTAAGAAGTTTATTTATTTCTTCATTTTCAAAACTTTCTTTAGACAAAAGCCAAAGTAAATCAAATTTTTCAATAAATTCTTTTGCTTCAAGAATAAAATATGCTCTGTCTTTTTTTAATAAATTTTTATCAATATTTTTTATATTAGACAAAGCGTGATAAACACGAATATATTTAAAATTAGTTAAAACAGAAAATTTAATATTTTTATGATAAGCATAAGAAACAGCTTGTCTTCCTTCTTCTTCAGATAAACTAACACTTGTTTTTTTTGCTTCAACCACTAATTTGTCTTGGTTTCCTATTTTTAAAATATAATCTGCTCTTCCCTTTAGAACTCTTGTTTCTTTAGAAATTTCTTCTCTTTTCCAACCTAAAAAATTAAACAAAGGTTCAATAAATTGAAACTTAATATCTTCTTCAGGCATAGAATCAAGTTTGCTTTTAGAATAAGATTCAAACTTCTCAACCAATTTCCTAACTTCTTCTCTTGCTCTCTCTTTTTCCATCTCTTCCCAAACAATTCAGCATATTTAACATTTTCGCCAAATCATAAAAACAAATTATATAAACTAATTTTTCTATTAATATTCATGACATCAAAACTTTTAGAAGATAATGAAAAACTTGTGAAAACATTTGGAGCTAGTCGGGCGTCTGAGTTAAAAGATGTGCCGGATTTTTACACATTTGAAAAAGGACTTGTTTATTCGCACAGAGATTTTGACAAATTTTTTGTAGCATTGAAAAAAGGCGAGAAGTGTGCAATTGTTTCAGGGGTCAATGCTTCAGGAACAATTCATCTTGGACATAAACCTGTTTTTGATACAAATTTATTTTTTCAAAAAAAATATAAAATTCCTGTTTTTATTCCTATTTCAGATGATGAAAGTTATGTTAATGGAAAAGTTGAAACTCAAAAACAGGCTTTGGAAAATTCTCGACAACTTGCAAAAGAACTTTTAGCTTATGGGTTTAACCCAAAAAAAACTTATTTTATTATTGACCAAATTTACACCAATATTTACAATCTTGCATTTAAACTTTCAAAAAGAATTACAATGTCTGAAATAAAATCTTCTCATGGTTATGTTAATGAAAATAATATTGGAATGCACTTTTATCCTGCTGTGCAATCAGCACATATTTTATTTCCGCAAGAACTTGGAATAAAAAATGTATTGGTTCCAATCGGACCTGATGAAGATTGCCATATCCGAATAGGGAGAGATGTTGCAGCAAGAATGGGTTATGAAAAAC
Source organism: Candidatus Woesearchaeota archaeon (assembly GCA_964446915.1). Taxonomy (GTDB): domain Archaea; phylum Nanobdellota; class Nanobdellia; order Pacearchaeales; family GW2011-AR1; genus JAHILJ01. The sequence goes on along the minus strand of CAYUQG010000058.1, from coordinate 386 downwards.
CAGCTATCCTTCACTTACAATTTATGCCTGGGATTGATAATGAAAAAATGTCAAAATCAAAAAATAACCATATTTCCTTAAAAGAAGACGAAAAATCAATTCGTAAAAAAATAGGGAGGGCATTTAGTGGAGGGCAAAAAGGAATTGAAGAACATAGAAAACTTGGAGGCAACCCTAAAATTGATATTGCTTGTCAATATTTAGACAAACTTTTTTTAGACAAAAAGAAAGGAGAAAAATTGTTTGAAGACTACAGAAAAGGGAAATTATTAAGTGGAGAAGTTAAGAAAAAGCTTGCAGATGAAATTGTTAAATTTACAACTAATTTTCAAAAGAACTTGAAAAAGATTAAAGACAAAGATGTTGAAAAATGTATTTTGAAGAAT
>CAYUQG010000057.1:0-2115 GCA_964446915.1 Candidatus Woesearchaeota archaeon | reverse complement strand
TATGGTCCTGTGTTCCCATCGAAAGAAACAAATCTGTCTAAGTCGAAAACAATATTTTTTGTTCGATTGTTTTTTAAATCTCCATAGAAAATTGCAGCAATTGCAATCTTTTCAGCTCTTTTTTGGTTTTCTATATTACTTAATTTTGGGAACCTTTTTTTAATTTCTTTTGAAGCAAGTTTTTGTAATTGTTCTAAAATTTTTTTCATTGAAAAAGATTCTCCTTTTCGTGTTGAAAGTTTTTTCCCTGATTTTCCAAGATAAAGTCCGTGGTCAACATGGATACAATTTTTTGCCCATTTATATTTCATTAATTCCAAAACTTTGAAAACTTGTCTAAAATGCAATTTTTGTTCTTGCCCAACTTCATAAATCATTTTTGAAAATTTGTAATTTTTGTGGCGTTCAATTGCAGCAACAATGTCTCTTGTTGCATATATGCTCGTGCCATCGCTTTTTTGAATAATACAAACACCTAATCCATATTTGTTTAAATCTACAATTAAAGCCCCTTTACTTTTTTTTAAAAGTTTTTTCTTTTCAAGTTCTTGAACAATTTTTGGTAATTGTTTATTATATTTTGATTCCCCTTCGTAAACATCAAATTTTATTCCAAGTTGTTTGTAAATTTTTTCAAATTGTTCAATGCTTAAATCTCTGAAATTTTTCCAAAGAAGAAGGGATTTTTTATCACCTTGCTCCATTTTTTTGAAAGTTTCTCTGGAAGGTTTTTCATATTTTTTGTATTTATTTATTTGAACATAAATTTTTAATAAATGTTTTATTGCATCTTTTCTTAATTCAGATTCTTTTCCGAACTTTTGATAACCATAAGCCAATTTTCCAAATTGAGTTCCCCAATCTCCGAAGTAATTTATTTTTTTTGTTTTGAATCCTTGAAATTCACAAAGATTTGAAATTGAATTTCCTATTATTGTTGATCTCAAATGTCCAACTCCAAAGGGTTTTGCAATATTTGGGGAAGAAAATTCTATTACTATTTTTTTCCCTTTTCCAATTTTCCCTTTTCCAAAGTTTTCTTTTTTTGTTATTGCATCCCAAACAACCTGCCGTGCTAAATCTTTTCGATTTACAAAAAAGTTTACATAAGCTCCAGATGTTTGAATGTCTTCAAAATTTACTTGAATTTCATTTATTTCTTCTCTAATCTGAAGTGCTATTTGTCTTGGTTCTTGTTTTAATTTTTCAGCTAGAAAAAAACATGGAAAAGCATAATCTCCCATTTCTGCTGACCGAGGAATTTCTAAAAAATTTTCTATCTCTTGCTTTTTTAATTTTACATCAATTTTTTTCAAAGCTTTTTGGAGGACCTTTATCACTTCTTCTTTCATAAACTTTATAATGTATGTCTGTTTTTATATGTTATGAAAAAATATGATTTGATAATTATTGGAGCAGGTCCAGCAGGTTTGACAGCAGCTGTTTATGCTGTAAGATATAAATTGAAAACTTTAGTTATTGGTAAGCTTCCTGGAGGATTAGCTGGAGAAGCATATGAAGTTTGTAATTTTCCTTCTTATGGAAAAATTCTTGGATTTCAATTAATGAAAAAAATGATTGAGCAAGTAAAAGAGCTTGGGGTTGAAATAAAAATGCAAGAAGTTTCAGATATTAATAATAAAAATGGTTTTGAAGTTATTACATATAAAGAAAAATATTTTTCAAAGAAATTGGTTTTAGCTTTAGGTTCTGAAAGAAGAATGTTGCAGTTGGAAAATGAAAAAGAATTTATAGGAAAAGGAGTAAGTTATTGTGCAACTTGTGATTCTGCTTTTTATAAAGAGAAGGTGGTTGGAATTGTCGGAGGAAGCGATGCAGCAATTACTGCAGCCTTGCTTTTAGCTAAACATGCAAAAAAAGTTTATATTATTTATAGAAAAGATAGATTTTCAAAAGCAGAACCAATTTGGATTGAACAATTAGAAAAAGAAAAGAGAATAACACCTTTATTTAATTCAGTTGTTACGAAACTTATTGGAAAAGGGAAACTTGAAGAGGTGGAAATTAATGAAAAAGAAAAATTAAAAGTTGATGGTTTGTTTGTTGAAATTGGAAGTGTTCCAAATATTGAACTTGCTAAAAAATTAAAATTAA
>CAYUQG010000056.1:0-2144 GCA_964446915.1 Candidatus Woesearchaeota archaeon | reverse complement strand
CCTTTAAGCGGCTGTAGCTTAGTGCTTACGCAGGTTCGAACCCTGTCACCCACATAACGAAGTGCAATTATAGTTTTCTTTTACATTGTAGCTTTTCTTTTTCTAAAAGAAAAACCCACTGTCACCTACAGAGGATTTGAGCAAAATGTTTTCATTTTGAAATTTCCAAAACCTTTATAAACCTTAAAATATATACTTTTTTGTAGGAGGCATAGACTTCGGTTTGTGTTGGATACTTCGGTATTCTTCTCCTACACCTTATTTTATACTATTCAAATAATTTAGAAATTGATAATCCTTTTTGTGCACGATAAATTGCTTCTGCGAAAACATGAGACACATCAATGACTTCTATATTATCATTTTTTTGGTGATGTGTATTGCTTACTATAACTCTTTCAAACCTTTTACAAAGTTCTTCTGTTCCTAATGTGAACAAACCATGTGTGCCATAACAAAATAATTGCCTTGCTCCTTTTCTTCTAAGTAATTCTGCTGCATTGCACAAAGTGTTTCCTGAATCAATTAAATCATCAATAAGTAGAACATCTTTGTTAAATACATCACCTGAAATATGCATTTCTGAAATTTCTCCAGGAATAGGTCTTCTTTTTTCAATAAATGCAGTTGGGTATTTTGAACCAAGTCTTTGTGCAAAAGATCTGGCTCTTGATACGCCTCCAGCATCAGGAGAAACAATAACTAAATTTTCCATTTCAATTACTTTTTGTTCATTTGATTTTAAATATTCAATAACACTTGGAAAACTACGTAAAGAGTCCACAGGAACATTTTCAGGATAAAAACCTTGTATTTGGTCTGCGTGTAAATCCATTGTAATTATTCTTTTTAGATTAGGGGATATTGCTTTTGCCAATGCTCTGGCTGAAATTGGGACTCTTGATTTTTCTTTTCGGTCTTTTCTTGAATATAACATATTGGGCAGAACAAAAGTTATGCTATTTGCAGATGAACTAAGTAACAAATCTTTTATTAAAATTAATTCAGTTAACCACTCTTGTGGGTTCTTTGTTGAATCTTGTATAAAATAAACATCTTTTTTTCGTATATTTTCTGGAACATGCATATCTATTTCATTATTTCTAAAATGTTTTATGCAAACTTCTTTGAGTAATATGTGTTCTTCTTTTTCTCTTTCAATATAATTTTGAATTTTTAATGCAAAATTCCAGGCATTAGAATTTTTGTCAGCTAATAAAAGAACATTTTCCATAAAAAGAATTACAAACATTTATTTAAATTAATTGTTGTGTTAGAACATATAAAATGCACTACAAACAAAAATATGCTTTTTTGTTAATATTCTTAGTAATTTTTCTTTTTGTAATTAATTATAATTTTTTAGATAAATCCCTTGAAGGCTTTTTTGAAGAATCTGAATCTGGTTTTGTTGAACGGGTGATTGATGGAGACACTATTGTTGTTAATTCTACTTCTGTTCGTTTGCTTGGAATTAACTGTCCTGAAAAAGGAGAAAAGTATTATGAAGAAGCAAAGGATTTTTTGGAAAAAGAGGTCTTGAATAAAACTGTTGAGTTAAAGTTTGGAAATGAAAGATATGATAGATATGGTCGTTTGTTAGCTTATGTTTTTTTGGATGAAAAAAATGTTAATTTGGAATTAGTTGAAAAAGGTTTTGCTAATTTTTACTTTCCTTCTGGAAAAGATGTTTATTATAATGATTTTGAAAAAGCTTGGGAAAATTGTTTGAATTCAAATGTGAATTTGTGTGAAAAGTCGCAGAATATTTGTAGAAATTGTATTGGTTTAAAAGAATTTAATTTTGAAAAAGATGTTTTAGTTTTTTATAATAATTGTTCTTTTGATTGTGATTTAACTGGTTGGGGGATTAAAGATGAAGGTCGGAAGAATTTTGTTTTTTCAGAGTTTGTTTTAAATCCTTTTTTAGAAGTGAAGATAATTGTTGGAAATGGAAAAGATAATTCTACAACTCTGTTTTGGAAAGGAGAAGATTATGTTTGGACAAAAACAGGAGATAGTTTATTTTTAAGAGATGATGAGGGGAGGTTGGTTTTGTGGGAGAGTTATTAGAAAATTTAATAAAGGGAATTTCTTTTATTTAATAGAAGATGAAAAAAGAAAATTTAATTAAAAAATATCCT
>CAYUQG010000055.1:0-2190 GCA_964446915.1 Candidatus Woesearchaeota archaeon | reverse complement strand
GTTGCACCAAATATAAAATTTTTAATTGAAAAAGGAGATATTTAATAATTATTCTATTTCTTTTAAGGAAACCTTTTAAATTTTCATTGTTCTTGGAGTAAATTTATATACTTCTTTAGTTATTTTAATAAGTTTAAAAGATACTAAAGATGAAAAATCAAATTATTCCAAAAGGATATAAAAGTATTTTGAATTTAAGAGAAACTGAAAAAGCAATAAAATTAATTAAAGATTTTTTTCAGGTTGCTTTAGCCAGCGAGTTAAATCTTCAAAGAATTTCTGCCCCAAAATTTGTTGAAAAAGGTACTGGCGTAAACGATGATTTAAATGGGATTGAGAGAAAAGTTTCTTTTTCAGTAAAATATGACCCAAGTATTAATGCAGAAATTGTTTTTTCTTTAGCAAAGTGGAAGAGAATGAAATTAAAAGATTATGGTTTTAAAGTAGGAGAGGGAATTTATTGTGATATGGATGCTATTCGCCCTGATGAAGAAGTTTTAGATAATTTACATTCAATATATGTTGACCAATGGGATTGGGAATTGGCCATAAACAAAAAAGATAGAAACCTTAATTTTTTAAAAAAGATAGTTAAAAAAATTTATAAGTCCATGAAAAATACTGAGATGTTTATTTTTAAAAAATATCCTAAAATAAAACCAATTCTTCCTGATAAAATAACTTTTATTTATTCTGAAGATATGGTTAAGGAATTTCCTGATTTAAATTCGAAAGAAAGAGAGAAAAAATATGCAGAAAAATATGGAGCTGTTTTTGTTATTGGTATTGGAGGAAAATTAAAAGATGGTTTTGCTCATGATTTAAGAGCCCCTGATTATGACGATTGGTCCAGTGAAACAGGAAATGGAAAAAAAGGGTTAAATGGAGATATTCTTGTTTGGAATCCTGTTTTAAAAAATGTTTTTGAATTATCTTCAATGGGTATTAGAGTTGATAAAGATGCTTTACTGAGACAACTAAAAATTACAAATACAGAAGAAAGAAAGAAATTAAAATGGCATAGAAAACTTTTGAATAATGAATTTCCTGAAAGTATTGGTGGAGGTTTTGGGCAATCAAGATTTTGTATGTTTTTATTAAAAAAAGCTCATATCGGGGAAGTTCAGGTAAGTTTATGGCCTAATTTTATTAGGGAATATTGCAAAAAAAATAACATTTTTCTATTGTAATTAAAAACATTTAAAATATCTGAATGCTAATTAAAATTATGAAATTTATTTCAATATCTGAAGCTATGAAAAAAGGAAAAGGGAATGTAGCTGTAAGAGGGTGGATTTATCGTGAGCGAGGTTCAAACAAGTTCAAGTTTATTGTTCTTAGAGATGGGACAGATATTATCCAGTGTGTTTTAAAGCGAGAAAAATTTGAAATGCAATGGAAAGAAATTGATAGTTTGCTTGTTGAAAGTTCTATTGAAATTGAAGGTGAAATAAAAAAAGATTCGCGAGCTCCAACAGGTTTTGAAATTGAGGTAGACAAAATAAGTATTGTTGCTTTTGCAGAAGACTTTCCAATAAATAAAGATTTGAATGAAGAACTTTTAGGTGACCGACGGCATTTGTGGTTGCGTTCGCGAAAAATGACAGCTACTTTGAAAGTTCGAAGTACAATTATGTTTGCTTTGCATGAATGCATTAGAAAATTAGGTTTTGTTGAAGTTGAAGCACCTTCATTAAGTAATGCAACAAGTGAGGGCGGGTCTGAAACTTTTGAAGTAAATTACTTTGGGAAAAAAGCTTATTTAACTCAGTCATGGCAATTTTATGCAGAGAATATTATTAATGCTGTTGAAAAAGCATATGCAATGGCACCTTCGTTTCGAGCAGAAAAATCTAAAACCCCCTGGCATGTAACTGAGTTCTGGCATTTTGAAGTTGAGAGTGCATGGATGAATCTTGAAGATGATATGAACGTTGCAGAACAATGTGTTGAATATGCAATTAAAAAAGTTTTAAAAGATAATTTAAAAGAACTAGAAATTTTAGGTGCTGATATTGGTTTTTTGAAAAAAGTTAAAGCACCTTTTAAGAGAATTATGTATAAAGAAGCTATTGAAACCTTGAAGAAAAAAGGGCATAAAATAAAATATGGTGATGATTTTGGTTCTGCAGAAGAAAGAGGACTTGCAAAATATTATGGGGATAATTTTGTTTTTGTTACAAATTATCC
>CAYUQG010000054.1:0-2232 GCA_964446915.1 Candidatus Woesearchaeota archaeon | reverse complement strand
TAAACTAAATTTGTTCGTAGCAATCTGGTGCAATACCCTTATGCGATCGAGGCATATTCACCTCGGAGCGTACGAGAAGCTTTAGCGACCCATATGCGATCGAGGCATCCTCAAGCGATAGTATTTGTTTGTTTACAAACAAGAGGAATTTATTCCGAACTATGCGATCGAGGCATGGTTATCTAAGAAATATTGAATTTAAAAGAATTGCTATTTAATGTGTACAGAAGTCAACTAAAAATTAGTTCGCAACAAGTTGCTCAAATTAATAGAACTTTAAAATCGCACTCTGCAGATTTTTTCGTGGGGAAATAATTTAATCCTAAAAAGATTAGATAAATTGTTAATTACTTTTTTAGCGAAGAGCCTTGACAAAGTCTGGCTCGTAGTATTAATATTTACATAGTGAGAATTTTACATAATAAAAGGGTGTTCTAATCGCTTTTGCTATTTCGAAACCTTTAAAATATAACATCTGTTAAAATTATTAGCGGAGTGGAGCAGTCTGGAGTGCTCGTCGGGCCCATAAGCAAATCTATAGGATTTTCATTCCTACACGATTACGCATAGGAAACCCGGAGGTCGCGTGGTTCAAATCCCGCCTCCGCTATAAAAGATGGTGAATACAGCATTAATAGCAGGAATTGGAATTTTATTCTTAATTGCGAATTATTTTTTATACGGAAGATATATTGAAAAAAAAGTCAAACCTACAAACAAAAAAACTCCTGCTGTTTTAAATAAAGATAAAACAGATTTTTATCCTGCAAACAAGTTCTTTCTCTTCGGACATCATTTTGCATCTATTGCAGGTGCAGGCCCAATTATAGGACCGATTTTAGCTATTTCATATTTTGGATGGTTTTTTGTTGCTTTGTGGATTTTGCTTGGAACAGTTTTTATCGGAGCTGTTCATGATTATTTATCTTTAATGTTGTCTGTTCGAAGTAAAGGAAAAGGAATTGCAGAAGTTTCTTCAAAAGCACTGAATAAAAAATCTGGAAAAGTTTTTGCATTTATGATATATTTGACATTGATGTTAATTATAACTGTTTTTTCTGTTTCTGCTGCAGATAGTATTATTGCTCAACCTTCGTTAGTTATTCCTATTATTGCAATTTCAATTATTGCTGTGATTCTTGGTTTAGCTGTTTACAAATTCAAAAAAAATACTTTAGTTTCAAGTTTAATTGCTTTGATTTTTGTTTTCTTTTTTATGTGGGTTGGTTATAAAGTTCCAGTTGTTTTACCTTTTTCATTGCAAATTTCTAAATTGATTTGGATTACTCTTTTAATTGGTTATGGTGCATTAGCTTCACTGATTCCGGTTTGGGTTTTCCTACAACCAAGAGATTATCTAAGTTCTATTCAATTAATTTTATTTTTACTTTTAGGTTTTGTTTCTATTTTAATTGTTAAGCCAATTATGAATAGTCCTGCAATTATTTCTGGGAATTTCCCAATGTGGCCGATTTTATTTATCACTGTTGCGTGCGGTGCAATTTCAGGTTTTCATAGTTTAGTTGCGTCTGGAACAACTTCAAAACAACTTGCAAAAGAAAAGCATGGGAAATTTATTGGTTATGGTGGAATGATTGCAGAAGGACTTTTAGCTCTTTTAGTTTTATTGTTTGTTGGAAGTTTATCTTGGAATTCTGGAGAAATTAATTTTTTTAATTCTTTAAGTGAAAGTTGGATTATTGCTTTTGGAAATGGAATTGGGAATGTTGTTTCTCAACTGAATATTTCATTTTTAAGTTTTAGTATAGCGTCGCTGATTGGAATTTTTATGGTTAATCAATTTATTTTAACTTCGCTCGACACTTCAACTCGATTGTCGCGTTTGGTTCTTGCTGAAAGTTTTGACTCTAAAATTCTTAGGAAAAAATGGGTTGGAGTTTTAGTTACAATTATTCCTGCTTATATTTTAGCTGTAACAAATACATATTCAAATATTTGGCGAATGTTTGGAACTGCAAACCAGTTGATTGCTGCTATTGCATTGATTACAATTTCTGCTTATTTAATTGAACACAAACAGAAAATAAAGTTCTTAATTATTCCAACTTTGTTTATGGTTGTTACAACTTTAGCAGCTTTGTTTTGGGGTTTGTTTAATTCTTCAAGTGGATATTTGTTCACAGGAAATTGGTTGCTTTCAATAATTTCAATTGTCTTGATAATTCTTGCATTAATTATTTCTTGGGAAGGTTTTAGAATTGTTTGGAAAAA
>CAYUQG010000053.1:0-2301 GCA_964446915.1 Candidatus Woesearchaeota archaeon | reverse complement strand
TTTTTTGGGTAAATTCCAGATTGATATAAAAGTTGATTTGCATCTTCTTTTGAAAAATCTTCTTTACCAATGAGATAATTTCCAGTAATCGCGTCTTTAACACAACCAACAAAGTTAGTATTATTTTTTGGGGAAAATAAATTTTGTTTTACATCAAGGAGAACTTTTGCTTCTGCACGAGCTTCTTCTGTTTGAGGAGAGTGAATATTCATTTCATCTCCATCAAAATCTGCATTATATGGAGAAGCAACAGCAGGATGTAATCTAAATGTTCTTCCTGGAAGCACTTTAACATAATGAGCCATTAAACTTCCTTTATGCAAACTTGGATGACGATTAAATAAAACAACATCTCCATTTTGTAAATGTCTTTCAACTTTATAACCAGGAATAATTTCACTAACAATTTCTTCTTTAAGATCTTCTGTTATTTTTTTTCTTTTACCATCAGGTCTAATAATATAATTTGCACCAGGATAAATTTCCGCCTTTTGAATAAGTTCTTTTAATTTTTTAATATTTAAATCTGTAACAGTTTCTGCAACAGTAACAATTTTTGCAATTTCATATGGAATTCCAACTTCATTTATTTCAATAGAGGGGTCAGGAGAAATAACAGTTCGTGCAGAGTAATTTACTCTTTTTCCTGCAAGATTCTTTCGAATTCTCCCTTCTTTACCTTTAATTCTTTCTGTGATTGTTTTTAATGGTTGACCACTTCTGTGTCGTGCAGGAGGAATTCTTGTAACAGTGTTATCAAAAAAAGTTGTAATATGAAATTGTAATAAATCCCATAAATCTTCTATAATAACTTCTGGTGCACCTGCATTAAGATTTTCCCAAAGCCGTTGGTTTGCACGAATAATATCTGAAAGTTTATGAGTTAAATCATCTTCGCTTCTTTCTCCACTTTCTAAAATAATACTTGGACGAACAGTTACTGGGGGAACAATTAAAGAAGTTAAAACAGCCCATTCAGGTCGAGAATTTTTAGGATTAATTCCAACTTTTATTAATTCTTCATCAGAAACATTTACAAGCATTTCTCTTACTTGCGTAGGAAATAATCTTTTCTTTCCAATATAGAAACTAGAAGGTTTGTCCAACTTAACTTTTTCATGAATCGCCCCACAATACGGGCACTTTTTAGCATCTTTTGCTTTTTTTGCTCTTTGTTTTGGGGAATATTTTTCTAAGTCTTTTTCAGAAATTAATAATTTATTACATTCATGGCAAAAACATCTTAAGCATAATTCAATTAATGGAATATATTTTAAATGGACAACAGATCTTGCCAAATCAATACTTCCAGGATGCCCTAAACATTCTTGCAATCTTCCACCACATGTTCTACATCTTACCCCCGGGTCAATCGCACCAAGTCGTAAATCCATTAAACCACCATCAACAGGATATCCGTCAATATCATAAAGTTCAGGTGTAACTATTTTTGCACATGAAAGCTTTTTAATTTGTTCAGGACTAAGTAATGAAAAACTTATTTCACTTATTTTTTTCTTTATTACTTTATTCATTATTATTTAACCCCTAAATATTTGTTTATTTTTTGAAGCATCAATTCATATTCTTTTTTTATTTCAGGAAATTCTAACCCATATTTTTCAAAAAAGTTTTGAGATATTTTTACATAATTTATATTGTGAATTCCTACGAGTTCCTCAAATTCCAATTTAGTCTTTGAAGTTAAATTACCTTCCTTTAATACCTGCAATGAACTTTCTAAATCATTTAAATTAGTTTTTAATTCTGCTTCCAACATCTTATTCGCATAATTTATTTTATTTGTAGTTTGTTCAGTAGTTGTCATTTTTATTCGTATTTATTTTTCAATTTAAATTTAGTATGAATATGCAACCCTTGAAGTTCTTCAAGTAAAAGTTTGAAAGCATATGAAATTTCAATTGGTTCAATCTCTTCTGTTCCACAAATAGGGCAAAAAGTTTTTCCTCGAATATTATCTTCAATTCCAATTGCCCCACATTTCATGCAAATTGGAAGAACAACTTTATCTGAATCATATCTTTCTTTTAATAAAAGAGAAGCTCCATGTGCAACAAGTGCTTGTTGTTCCATTTCTCCTAATCTCAAAGCACCGCCTCTTGACCTTCCTTCAACAGGTTGACGTGTTAAAAGAGCAACTTTTCCAGAAGCACGACCATGTATTTTATTAGCAACCATATATTTTAATTTTAAATAATATAAATTTCCAATGAAAATTTTAGCTTTCATTTTTTTACCTGTAATTCCATCATACATTGTTTCTTTTCCATCTTCTCTAAA
>CAYUQG010000052.1:0-2330 GCA_964446915.1 Candidatus Woesearchaeota archaeon | reverse complement strand
AAAAAGAAACAAATTTAAACTCTTCCAACCTTCCCTTGCCATGACCGAACAGCAAGAATATTCTGAACAAACATATAATGATTCAAATTTAAAAATAAGAGATATTGAAGAAAAACAAAGAATCCTCAAAGACAGACTTCTTTTAATTGGACAGAACTTAATTGACATAAAAGAAAAAACAACACAAGATATTTTAGGAATAAAAAAAGATATTGAAATTTTAAAACAACATATGGAAAGAACAAAAATGTTTTTAGAAACAGCTTCAAGAGAATTTTCAAAGTTTGCAAAAAAAGAAGATTTAGAAATTTTGTCAAAACAGGCAAAAATGTTCCAGCCCTTGGACTTTATTGAAAAATTAAAATTATAACAATTTTTATAAATCTCTTTAACTTAAAAATAAAATGGGTGCATTAGAACAAATAACACAAATGAAACATCAAGGAATGTCTGACCAAGAAATTATGACTGCGTTAAACGAACAAGGAACCTCTCCAAAAATGATAAGTGAAGGTTTTGCACAAGCAAAAATAAAAAACGCTGTTTCAAATCCTCAAAATAAAGAAGAATTTGAAGAAAACATTCCTACCCCATATCCTCTAAGCACAGCTCAAAATATGTATACCCCCCAAACACGAGAAATATCAGAGCCAAATATTTATACCCCCCCTCAAGAAGAATCTTATGCTCCTGCCCCCCAATCTCAAGAAGAATATTATCCTCAAGAAAACTATGGTTCAACAGGATATGAAGATTATGATTCAGGAACAAATACAGATACAATAATTGAAGTTTCAGAACAAGTTTTTGAAGAAAAAATAAAAAAAACAAATAAAAAAATAACAGAATTAAGTGAATTTAAAAATTTAGCAGAAACAAAAATAGAAAATGTTTCTGAAAGATTAAAAAGAATTGAAACAGTAATTGACAAACTTCAAATATCTATTCTTGAAAAAATAGGTTCCTATGGTGAAAACTTAGGGAGCATAAAAAAAGAAATGTCTATGATGCAAGATTCTTTTGGAAAACTTGTAGGTTCTTCGATAAAAAAGAAAGCTCATACAACAACTCATTCTAAGAAAAAGTAAAATTCTAAAAACAAAGAAGAGAAAAAAACACTCCAACAAATAGTTAAAAAAATTCCTTTTAAATTATTTTAGAACAAAATTTAAAGCACGGTTCACAAAAAAACCCTTAAAAAATTCTTTAAAATCCTTTCTTAATTTCTAAACAGAAAATTATTCTTTAGCTCCGCCCTGCCCAATCTGATTTAAAATTTTCATAAATCCAGAACTTGTATCTTGACCAGGTTTTTTAGGGACAGAAGCACCAATAACAACAGCAATTAAAACAATAATAACTATTAATGGAATCCAGTTTGGCCAATAAATTCTACTTAACCAACCAGGAGTGCTCCAACCAATTGCACCAGATGATTGGACAACAACAACTACAAAAATAATAGCAGCTATTCCAAAGAAAGTATAAGTCATCCAAGTTCTTTGTGTAGTAAAAAGTCCAAGTAAAACAATTGCAATTAATAAAATAGCTAATCCCACACCCAACCTAGGAAATACTTCTGCAAAAAATCTTGGAACAAAATCAAACTGCAACGACATCAAAGAAACAGCCAAAGCAATAATTGCATCAACAGTTCTATTTGGTTTATCTTTTGTTCCGAAAATATTTATCTTTACAAGCAATCCAAAAATTAATGCAAAAATTAAAAGAAAAGGCAAAATATAACTAAAAAAACCCATTTGTTCCCATTGCGATAAAACATTTCCAATTGCCCCGCCATAATATCCGTAAGAAGCTAATGAAATAATTCCACCTAACATATAATTATTTATTAAACATTATTTATAAATATTCTTATTCTGCAAACTTATAAATTATTTTCCTTTTGAACTTTTCAAAACAAGTGCAATAGCAGCTGCAATTACAATCACAAACAAAAAGTTTGTCCAAAAACCTTGACTCCAAGATTGATGAAACAAGAATTCAAAAACTCCTGGAAAAATTCCAGTAATACTAAATAAAAAAATGACAACTGCAAGAACAATTGCAATTCCAATAACCCATTTAAGCCCTTTAGGAATCACTGAAAATTTCAAACCTTCTTCTCCTGCAATAAAACCCCAAATAAGCAAAACCACAAAAACAACCACCAGTGAAACAGTTAAAAACAAAATCAAGTTTTCAACAACTAACTTTGGAAAAACAGCCCCAACAAAGATTAATCCAAGGACAAAAGCTAAAAGAGCATTTAATTGTTTCTTATCTCCTAAAACTTTTGTTTTTTCAAGAATTGCAAAAGTAATAAAAAA
>CAYUQG010000051.1:0-2424 GCA_964446915.1 Candidatus Woesearchaeota archaeon | reverse complement strand
AATTTCTAATAAACTTTATTAACTCTATTTCTTTTTACTAATTATGAAAAATAAATTTGTTTTATTCTTAATATTCTCAATATTTATTTTGCAATTTGTTTCTGCTGTAGAATTTGATATGAAAACAGAATATTCTCAAGGAGAATCAATTATTGCAGAAATTTCTGGCAATTTTTTAGAAAGACTTTCAGAAAGTGATGTTTCCTTTTATAGGGGGCATGTAAAAATCCCAATGTTATATGATTTTACAAAAATTGAAAATAAATATTATCTTTATGTTTCTCTTTTAGGAAAAGCACCTGCAAATTATTCAGTTGTTATTGAAAACACAAAATATATGAAAGGTACAGAAAAAGTAGAACAAGATTTAATCAAGAACTTTTCTATTTCAGAAGAGATTGCAGATTTTTCTCTTGATAAAGGATTTGTTTTTGTGGAAAAAGATTTTTCTATTGAAGTTCAGGATTTGCAAGAATCTTTAATAAAAATAAATATGAAAAGTCCAGATGAACCTGATTTAACTTTCTTAGAATCTTTATCTTCTGAAGAGCCAAAAACTTCAATAGAATTAGATTCAGGAGAAATAAAAAAAATGTATTTTGATTTGCAAAGTTTTACAGGTTCTGGAATGCATTTAATTGAACTAAGCACTGAAAATTCAAAATACGAAATTCCAATTTATATTGTTAAAGGTGTTGTTGAAGAGAACGAAATTAAGCAAGAAAAAAGTTTTAAGTTTGAACCAAGCGAATTAAATTTTTCAATGCCAACAAATTCAAAAACATCAAGAATAATTTATTTATACAATAACGGAAATTTGGATTTAGAAGATATTTCTTTTTCAATTTCAAACGATTTAGATTTTTATATTTCTTATTCAGTAGAAGAAATTAAAGAATTATTTTCAGAAGAAAGTAGGAAGATAACATTAGATTTTGTTTCAAATGAAGCAAAAATAATTCAAGGAACATTAAAAGCAAAAACAGAAGGTCTTGAAACTGATTTAGATATTTATGTTAATTTTTTAGAAGATTATGTAGAAGAAGAAGTGCAAGAAGTGCAAGACCCTTCTAAAATAAAAACTTGTGAAGAACTCCTTGGAATTTTCTGTGAAGACAATAAAGAATGTAGTAATGAAACTCAATATGCAAAAGATGGAAATTGTTGCTTAGGAATTTGTCAAGAACCTGAAAAAAGTAATTCTGGAAAAATAATTGGTTGGATAATTGTTATATTGATTGTTGCAGTTTTAATTTGGTTTTTTAAGTCCAAAGCAAAAATAAAAAATAAGCCAGACTTAATGAAACAAGCTAAAAGTAAGAGGTGAATTCTTAGGATTAAATAAAGGTATAGAGATTAAAGGGTATTTTTAAAAAAGGATTTTGGCAAAAGTAGTCCCTAAATAAAAAGATTTATAAATATGTAACACCTAAAAAAAATATGTTCATTGAAAAGAAAAAGATAAATGGAAAAACTTATTATTATTTAAAAGCAAGTTTTAGAGTTGGAAACAAAATAAAAACTAAAACTCTTGCATATATTGGAAATAAAAAAGACTTGAGAAAAATCAAAGAACTAAAAAAGAGATTTGATAAAAAAGCATTGGAAAAAATGAAAAAAGAAATTACAGAAGAATCTGAAAAACAAAAAAAAGATTGGAACAGAGAATTTTTATCTGAATCTGAGATAGAGAAAATAAATCATATAAAAAAAGAATTCTTGCAGAAATTAAATACATTAGATGAAAAAACTAAAAGAGAAATGTTTGATGATTTTCTGACTTACTTTATTTTTAATAGTAACGCTATTGAAGGGAACACTTTAACCTTAAGAGAAACAGATTTACTTTTAAACAAAGGAATCACACCCCAAGGGAATACATTAAGGGAGATAAATGATCATTTAAATTCTAAAAAAGTTTTTTATTATATTCAAGAAAAAAATCTTCAAATGAATAACAAAACAATAATTTTAGTTCATGATATGTTAATGGAAAACATAGATGAAAGAAAAGGTTATCGTACACATAATGTTCGGGTGTTGGGGGCAAAATTTAAATCAAGTCCTTATGAATATTTAAAAACAGATGTTTCAATTTTATTAAAATGGTATAATAAAAATAAAAAAAGATTACACCCCCTTATTCTTGCTTCAATCTTTCACCATAAATTTGAAAAAATACATCCTTTTTATGACGGGAACGGAAGAACAGGAAGAATGATTATGAATCTAATTTTATTAAGAAATAATCTCGCCCCAATTATTTTAAGTAATAAACAAAGAAAAACATATTACATTGTTCTATCTAAAGCAGATGATATTAATTTAACTGAAATTGATAAAAAATACAAGCCATTAGTAAAATTTATATCAACACAAATGTTCAAAACATTTAACACTATTTTTAATAGGTGGGGTTAGTGA
>CAYUQG010000050.1:0-2481 GCA_964446915.1 Candidatus Woesearchaeota archaeon | reverse complement strand
ACAAAAACGAAAAAACAACGCGATGCTGAAAAAAAAGCTCTTGAAGAAACGAAAAAAGCAGAGTTAGAAGAAAATGCAAAAGTTGAAGAAAAGATAGAGGAAAATAAAATAGAAGAGGTTAAAAAATAAAATGGGTGTCAAGAAAAATAAGAAAAAAGGGAAAAAACCTCATAAAAATAAACCAACCTCTAAAAAGTATTCTAAATATAAACTTGAAGGCGATAAAGTAACAAGAGCAAGAACATGCCCCCGTTGCGGACCAGGGGTTTTTTTAATGATTACAAAAGACAGAGTTTATTGTGGAAAATGTCATTATTCTGAATTTAATTCTAAAAAGATTATTGAAAAAGAGAAAGAAGTTGAAAAGAAAAAAGATTGATTATAACTTGGGCAACAATAATAATTGTTAGTAAGCCCGTAAAATCTTTTTTATTAAAGATAATTAAATCATGCATAACCCTTTGGAGTTACTTCAAGTCAAAAAAAAGTCGACCTGAAGCTTCTCCTGGGTAAAAAGAGGTGATAATAAGTTCAAACTACTTTACTATTTAAATGTTTCGTTTATGTTACCATTAAAAGATGACGTGGGGTAGTCAGCCAAAAGTAGTAATTTTAGAATTTTTATAAATTTAAAAAACTTTTTTTAATAACCACAAATACAAAATGTTGTTAACTACAAATGTTTATAAAAATGCTTTTATTATATAAAATATGGAAAAAGAGAGTGTAAAGCAAGAACAAATTCAAAATCTTTTGTTTAATCGCGAATTAGGGTGGCAAGAAATTATATATGATTTAATAAACACAGAGCAACTTGACCCTTGGGATATTAATATTACAATTTTAACAGATAAATACCTTTTAATTGTGCAAGAAATTGAAGAAGCAGATTTTTTTGTTTCAAGTAAAGTTCTTCTTGCAGCTTCACTTTTATTAAGAATCAAATCAGAAATTCTTCTTAATAAATATATTAAGAGCATTGACGAAATTTTGTTTGGTTCAAAAGAAAAACTATCACATGTATTAGAAAGAATTGAACTTGATGAGATTGTCCCTGATTTAATTCCTCGAAGTCCAATTCCAAGAATGAAAAAAGTTACATTGCAAGAACTTATGGAAGCACTTAACAAGGCAATTGGAACAGAAAATCGTAGAATAAAAAAAGAAATTATAAATAAAAATGCATTAAGAGAAGCAGAAATTTCCCTCCCAAAGAAAAAGTTTAATATAAAAAATAAGATTTCAGAAATCTACTCAAAACTTTTTAAACATTTTGATGAAAATAAAGAGCATAAAAAAGTTTCATATACTGATTTTATAGGTTCTGAAAAAGAAGAAAGAATAATTTCCTTTTTTCCATTACTTCATTTAGAAAATCAAAAAAAGATTTGGCTTGAACAAGAAGAACACTTTGAAGAAATTTATATTTGGCTTAAGAAAACTTTTCTTAAACACAATCCAGACCCTTTTGCAGATTTAAAAGAAGAAATCGAAGATAAAATACAAGAACTTGACAATGAGAAAAAGCAACGCTTAAAAAAAATTAATTCTGATTTTGAAAATCCTTTAGGGGATTTGTTTGATTGAAA
This sequence comes from Candidatus Woesearchaeota archaeon, assembly GCA_964446915.1. Classification (GTDB taxonomy): domain Archaea; phylum Nanobdellota; class Nanobdellia; order Pacearchaeales; family GW2011-AR1; genus JAHILJ01. Next base: position 892 of record CAYUQG010000050.1, on the reverse strand, counting down.
TTATAGTTCTTTTTTATTTTGTTTAATTTACAGTTTGTTATGTCTCTAAAATAAAAAAATTGTTAATTCAGAATCGAATTTATTTTATATTATTAATTTCTTAGCTTGTCGCAAGAAACCATTATCATACATCTTAAAAACCCCTTTTATTTCTTTCTAATCATGAAACTCGCAGTTTTGTTTTCAGGTGGAAAAGATTCTGTTTATTCTGCATATTTAGCAAAGCAAGCTGGTCATGAATTAACTTGTCTGATTTCAGTTTTTTCAAAAAATAAAGAGAGTTATATGTTTCACACGCCTTCAATAGAGCAAACAAAAGCTCAGGCAAAAGTTATGAACCTGCCTTTACTTGTTGGAAAAACAAGAGGAAGAAAGGAAGAAGAATTGCAGGATTTAGAAAAAATAATTGAAAAAGCGAAAGAAAAATACAAAATTCAAGGAATTGTTACAGGCGCTTTACATTCTGTTTACCAATCTTCGAGAATCCAAAAAATTTGTGACAAATTAAATTTAGAATGCTTTAATCCTCTTTGGCAAAAAGATGAAATAAATTACTTGAGCGAATTAATTAAAAACAAATTTGAAATTATTATTACTGCTGTTGCAGCTTATCCTTTAGACCAAATTTGGCTTGGTAGAAAAATTAATGAGAAGTTTATTGAAGATGTAAAGAAACTAAAACAAAAATACAAAATCCATCCTGCAGGAGAAGGCGGAGAATTTGAAACATTTGTTTTGAATTGTCCTTTGTTTCAAAAACCACTTAAAGTAAAATCATTTAAGGATTTTAAAGAGGGGGAATATTCTTGGGTAAGAGAAGTTGAAGTGGAATGAAAATAAAAGAAATTAAATCCAAAAGTTGTATGGTGAAATCAAAATTAACTGACTATGT
>CAYUQG010000049.1:0-2524 GCA_964446915.1 Candidatus Woesearchaeota archaeon | reverse complement strand
GTTAATCTTTCAAGACCAATACTCCAACCAGAATGCATTGGTGCACCATATCTAAACGCATCAATATACCATTTAAAATCTTCTGGCTTTAATTTTTTAGATTTAAGTTGTTTAATCAAAACTTCAGGAACATGAACTCTCTGACCACCTGAAGAAATTTCAACTCCACCGTAAAGTGCATCAAAACCACCAGAAACCTTCTGTCCCTTTGGCCAAATATAAAACGGCTTTATTTCAACAGGCCATTCATATGTAAAAACAATTGAATTTGGAAAAAGCACGCAAAGTTTTTTCTCTGCCTCAGGTTCAAAATCATCCCCAATCTTTAATTTAAATCCATGCTTGTTTAAAACTTCAATAGCTTCCGCATAAGTCAAATATTTTATAGAAGGAACTTTCAAATCTAATTTCAAAATTTCTAATTCTTTTTTACATTCTTTTAAAATATTCCCAACAATAAACTGAACAGCTTCTTCTAAATATTTCATAATCTGCAAATCATTTACAAAAGCAACTTCAATATCCATTTGCCGAATTTCATTTATATGTTTTGACGTGTCGTGTTTTTCTGCTCTCCAAACAGCACTTGTTGAAAAAACTTTTTCCAAAGAAATTGCCATCAACTGCTTATACAATTGTGGAGACTGAGCAAGATACGCTTTTTTGTCAAAATATTTTATTTCAAATAAATCTGTTCCGCCTTCTGTTGAACAACCAATAATTCCAGGAGGCTGAATCTCTAAAAAATTCTTTTTATAAAAAAATTCTCTAAAAGAATTTACAATCACAGACTGGATTTTAAAAATTGCCTGCACTCTTGGTTTTCGTACATCTAAAGAACGATAATCTAATCTCTTTGACAATTCAGTGCTTGTTGTTTTCTCATTCACATGAATCGGAAGCTTTTCAGCACAATTTAAAATTTCTAATTTCTCAACTTCGACCTCGATATCTTTTCTAACAAATTCAGCTTTAACATTTGCTTTTTTAACTTTACCTTCAACTTCAACAACAGACTCTAAACTTAAATTTGAAATTTGAGCAACAAGAATTTTATCTTTTACAACAGCTTGAACATAACCAGAACAATCTCGCAAAATAAGAAACTTCAAATGAGACAATCCTCGAATTTCATAAACCCACCCTTTTAACAAAACTTTCTCACCATCTTTTATATCTGAAATATATTTTCTTTGCATGATTTAACAAAAGAAAAAGGATTTAATAAGATTTTGGGTTTGAGAAATTTTAGAAATTTTCAAATAAATATCTTTTCTTAGATTAAAAGAATCTGCCCATTTTGCATAAGCATTCCAACCTTGAAAAATTCCATCTATTTTTTTCTTGCTAATCCAATCTTCTAAAAAAAGTTTAACTTTTCTACTCATGTTTTTTATATTTCTTTTTCTCAATAATTTAAAATAATAAAAAATTCTAAATCCAACAAAATCAATCCCTTTTAATAAAAAAATTACTCTTGATTTTTCAGGATGAAGTTCAAGTTTTAATTCTTTTCTTAAAAATAAATCAATTTCCTTTTTCCATTTTTGTAATTGAAACCTTGAAGGATGCAAAATTACAAAATCATCTACATACCTAATGTAATATTTTGCTTCTAACTTATGCTTAACAAATTTATCTAATTCGTTTAAATAAACATTTGCAAAAAATTGCGATGTTAAATTACCCAATGGAATTCCCTTTTCTAAATAAAAATTATCTAAAATGAATTTAATTAAATTAAGAGTTTTTTCACATTTAATTTTTCTTTTAATAATTTTAAATAAGATAGTTCTATCAATTTCTCGAAAATAATGTTTAATATCTGCCTTAAAGCAAAAAGCCCCTTTTGAAAAATTATGTGAAACTTTTCTCTGAAATTTTTCAAATTGCTTCAATGCGAACAAAGTTCCTTTTCCTTTCCTATTAGCACAAGAATTGTAAATAAAACTTCTATCAAAAATTGGCTCAATAACACTAATTAAAGCATGGTGAACTATTCTATCCTTAAAAACAGATTTTGAAATTCTACGAGTTTTAGGGTCTCGTAAAATAAATGTTTCTAAAGGTTTTGGTGTATATGTCTGATTTTTTAATTCATCATATAAAATCTTAAGATTATATGCAAGATTTTCCTCAAATTTTTTTACATAATCTTTTTTGCTTTTTCTTTTTCTCGTTTTTCTCCAAGCAAAAATTAAATTTTTCAAAGAGATAATTTCATAATAAAGATTGTTATATTTTTTCATTATATTTTTTATTTTTCCTAGCCAAAAGAGAGGTCATTCTGCCATTATCATTAGAATCAAAAAGGTCTGAATAGTTAGAATTCAAATCTGAATTCCTGTTCAAATAACATCTCGACAATGGGATTAGCCAATTTACCGATTATCAGATTTTTATCTGCCACCACTTTTTCAATTTTCACAATTGTAGTTTTTTCTACCACAGTAGTTTCTTTTTTTCTAAAAAAGAAACCCTTTACTAATTGTCAAAGTTGAATTTTACTGACTTAAAATAAACT
>CAYUQG010000048.1:0-2580 GCA_964446915.1 Candidatus Woesearchaeota archaeon | reverse complement strand
TACCAATTGGATATGAATTTGAAAAAAAGTTCACCCGAAGAGCAAAAGTCGACATGGACAGAATTCTTTACTTTGAAGAATATGATAAGAACAAAATGATTGAGCCGAAGAAGTTAAGGACTTGAAATTATTCTTTTGCTATTTTCCATAACAAATTAAAATAATTTAAAAAACTTTTAGCCACTTCTGAGCTTTCTATTATAAAAGCGATTGAATTTATATTCCAAATAATTATCCCTACTTTGTTTCCATAAACTATTGTTGTGGCGGGAAATTCATATTCGTCTGGCAAGAACTTAATTTCAATTAATTTCTGCTCTTTGACAGGTCTGTTTTCTCTTAACTTAGCATTATAAATTATTTTATGTTTTAATTTTAACTTGACCCTTCTTGCCTGCCAATTATCAAAATACCATTTGAAAATATCTTTAAATTTACCTTCTGCCCCAAAAACAACAAAATCTTTTTTCACCTTTAAAATATCCTCCAAAATGTTTTTAATACCCTCCTTCCCAACAAAGATTTTCGCCTCATGTTTTTCAATAACAATTCCTTGTATTCTCATTAATTCTGGCAAAATCTTTTTTATCTCATTTTCACTCTCTTTAATTATTTGCCCTTTGACTTTTAGAACCTGCAGGATTCTTTCAGGATTCTCAGAATTAAAATATTTTTTATTATTTTTTACAGTAAAGCTAATCAAACCAATATCAATCAATTTATCTAAAATATCATAAATATAACTTCTATGCAAAGCTGTTTTCTTTACTAAATCGCTCACTGTTGCTGAGCCTAATTCAAGCAAAGCTAAATAAACTTTCCTATCATTTTTTGTTAATCCAACCTTCTCTAAAGAGATTATATCTTGCATAGAGATTCTTAATTCTCAATTGTTTATAAAATATTCTATTGTCGTAAGTGATTGTGCTGGCATTGTTTTATATAGTTTTGAGTATCAACTTTCAAGAGGTAAAAAATTGAAACAAAAATGCAAATAAAATTAGATGAAGATAAAAGAACAGGGAAATATGTTTTAATAAAAAATTGCAACAAAAACAGTTGTAAAGAAGGAGTGACTTATGATGAAGGAATTCAAGCACTCAAAAAACTTGGAATGAAAAGACCTCTAACATCTAAAGAAACGACTGAAGCATTTGTGGATGATTTTAATACAATCTATGATGAAGATGGAAATAAAAGAACTATAGAAAGCAGATTAGGATTAATATACCGGCCAGATGTACTTGGAACGAGAGATACCTCTACTGCTATATGGTATAATGCTAAGAATTATAAAATTAAGATAATCCCTCAAGCAGCATATCTCTTATGGCTTGGCGAGTATCTTAGTAATAAAAATTCGCTTATTTGGGAAGCTCACTTTCAAGGCAAAAGTAATCTTTTTGATGGTTATGAGATTACCAGAAAAGAGGGAGACAATTTTAATGAAATATTATCAAAAAAGCAAGCACTAAATCATCCTGGCTGGAGAGCTATTGTTGAAGAAGATATAAATTTATTAAAGAACTATTTAGAAATTCTTGATAGAAACTTTCATATAACTTTTAATTTAAAACAACAAATGTGGGTGCCAGGATTTAGTAAAATTTGGAAACCTGTTGAGGATGATACATTTGCACCAATATATTTTTCAGATGGTAGTGCTTGTGGGAACATTGATAATGCTGCAGTTTATGGCAAGTTTGGATTTGGTGACCATGTTTTTATAGGGCGTTGTAAAAAATGAAAAGAAACCTAATTACAAAACTGAAAGAAATTGGAGCTGAAGATATTCTCTGGTTAGATATACACAGCAAAGCGATTTTAGCTGGAAGTGGAGTTACTGAAACCGAAAAAGAGGACTTAAAAAAAATGTCTAAAATGGAAGATCCTACTTTTTTGGAAGCTATGTGTCCTATAAAATTTACTTATAAATTTAAAGTGTTTCGATGGGAGGACGAAGGTTCAAATTTGAAGGAAACAGATAAACGTTTTTTTTCTTATTGTGTGAATGAAGTTCCTTTTCGTGGAGCTATTTTTCATTATTCAGACTTACCTGCTCTAAATGATCTTTATGTGGAACTAAACGAAAGATTAAATAAAAAGTTCAAAAAAATTGGCGGTAGTGATATAGATGACAAATATAATTTTTATAAAATTTATGATAAAAATAAAGATATTAGAACTCAATTAGATGAATTTGTTTCATTTATTGAAATCTATGATGAGGTTGAAACAGAACTGGAAAGGAGAGCAGAAAGCATAATAGAAGAAGCTGATAAAAAGATATCCAACTTAATTACTTATTTAAAAAAAGAGTTAAAAAAATTCATATAAAATCTCCCTATGTGTAGCAATAAAGAATTATAAGCAAGTTCAAATTTGCTAAGGCACATCAAAGAAGCAATTAGGATGACTTTAGTTTAGTTAGAAAATCCTAAATTGTTTTAAAAAATAAAAAACCCCTAATTTATCAGGGGCACTAAAAAATAAATCAAATGAATTTTGGTTTCTCTTTCTCACAAGTTTCTTTTATCTCCAAACTTCAATACCTAAATCTGACATTTCCCTTGAAGGAGC
>CAYUQG010000047.1:0-2602 GCA_964446915.1 Candidatus Woesearchaeota archaeon | reverse complement strand
AATTCTTCATTTTATTTATTCTTGAAACCAAATAAATCATTTGCCGACTTGTTAACCCGCCTGGCTCACAATAACCTGTCGCCGGTGCAAAAACAGGGTCCACAACATCAATGTCAATTGAAACATAAAGTTCTTTTCCATTAGCAAATTCCATTATTGTATCACAAGAATCTTGCAAATCTTCACTTAAATTATTCATTGAAAGAGTCTTAAGTTTATTTTTCTTAATAAATTCTATTTCACTTTTTTCTGAATTTCTATTTCCAACGAGCAAGATATTTTCTTTAGGAAAACCATACTCAATCAAACCCCTAAGCCATTCTTCGTGAGTCGGTTCTTTCATAGGTTCCATTAAATCAGGATGAGCATCAAAAACAATTAAACATGGTTTTTTCTTTTCACTTTTGCAAAAATCTAAAAATGCTTTTATAATTGAATAACTAATTGAATGATCTCCGCCTAAAAAAACAGTTCTATATTTTGTTTCAAAAGTTTCCAAAGAATTTTCATAAATTAGTTTATTTGTTAATTCTAAATTTGAATTATCTAAATGAATTTCTTCTAAATCCAAAAGTTTTGTATCAATTAATTTTCCTGACTCATTTGAATAAATTTCTTTAAGAGATTCTAAAATATCATTGCCTACTCTTTCACAACCTTTTGTTTTTCCTAAACCATTTACCCCAGGAACTTTTACAATAAACATAAAACTAAATCAAAAGCAACATTTAAAAATTTAATGAAAATTTCCACAAAACAATTAAAATAAATTTAATCTTTTACTGAAAGTTTCTTTGTAAAAATAATTAATTCCAAACACCTTATTTTAATTTTATAAATTATTGAGATTTGTCAGGGAAATTAGAAGGAACACTCTTCGGGGTTTGCATATGAAAACCAGAATTATGAGCTTTTATAGGATATCCTCTTGCTAATAAAGAAACAGGTGGCCTTGGAGGAGCTCTGGGCTGAGAAGGAGAAACATTTCCTTGACCTGTTTTAAAATCCTTTTTAGACTTTTTTAATTTTCTAATTATTGAAAAAACAGTTACAAGAATTCCTGCAACAAGTAAAATTATAATTAAAATAAATATCCAAATCCTTGATTTTGGTTTAACAGCTGTGCAATCTTCAGCACACAAATAAGAACTTTCATCAGCATCACAAATTCCATCACCACAAACACCAATTGCACATACCCCACAATCTAAAATACATTCAGGAGGACTATTTGAACTTCCACAATTTTCATATATATCACACACTTCATCACCACAATACCCTTCATTACTGCAATTTTTTGTTTCAAGAGGTTTCCCAATTAAAGAACCACAATACTTTAAATCAAGACAAGTTCTTGTTCCACAGATTCCTAAAGACCATTCAGTGCATTTCCAATCAGGAGTGCAAGAAGAACCAGGATTTGGACCCGGTGGATTTGGATTAGGAGGATTTATTATTTCTTCGTCGTCAATATCTGTTACCATAAAAAAAGAAAAGTGTGACATTTGTGAATTGAAAAAATAATCTTCATCATCTGAACTTGTTAAATTTGTTTGTTCTTTTTCCCATTTTTCTTCACGAATACGCAAACTAACATTTTCTGGAGTTGTAATTAATTTTTGTAATTTAAAATTTAAATGCCCTTTTGTATTAATGTCTACATTTATTTCAAAGGGATGAACTACTTTTGTTTGCCCACTTCCAATAGTTTTTTCTTGAATAGGCAAAAGTTCTATATATATTTTTGAAGCACCAATTAAATCTGTAATATTTACAATCAATTTTGAAATATCTGGGTTAGAAGGAACATATACTCCATTTGTTACATTTGCATATTCATTAATATAATTAGAAGTATAATTACAAAAACCATCAACAGGTCCAAGATTAAACAATTTGAAATTTGAATTACAAATAAAAAGATTTTCACTGGAACCAAAACAAGATTCTTCTCCCTTAGAAAAACAATCTGTCCCTGTCCAAGAATCTTTAACGCAAATTTTTTGCTCCTTATCAAAAAGATATCCTTTTGCACATTCACATTCTCCATATTTTCCATGTGCTATACAATGAGCAATACCATCACATTCTTCATAACCATTAATAATTTCATCTCCACAATATTCAGTTGCAACACACTCTTCCCAACCATCACAATCAGAATTACATTCTTCTTCGCCAAGATACCCCCAAGTAGCATTACAAGCTTGAGAATTGCTATCACAAATTTCTGGTTCTTGAATTAATCCGTTTTCACAAACAGGTAGGGGCTCAGGACCTAAACACCCAGAAGTATCAAAAGTGCATGCTTTATTTTCTTCACGATCATAACAAGCAAGATTTCCAGAACCATACTCAAAATAAACACAATCTTTTCCATTTAAATCAGTTCCATCACAAGCTTCTGAACCAGTTACTTTTCCATCACCACATTCTTCTATAATAACGCATCGTCCTTCGGGATTACATTTATCTCCTAATGTGCAAGTTCCACAGTCTCCTCCGCAACCATCACTTCCACATTCTTTTCCTTCACAAGTTTCTTCACAACTTTCAACACACTTTCCATCTTTAACCACACATTCTTCTCCAACATTAA
>CAYUQG010000046.1:0-2651 GCA_964446915.1 Candidatus Woesearchaeota archaeon | reverse complement strand
GGGTTCGAATCCCGGCCCGCGCATAATTAGATGAGAACCCTTGGGTTTCGTCTGATTCAAACAATCAATAGCAGGCGACGGGGAACAAAGTGACCCACGAATCCCGGCCCGCGCATTTAAAATGGAACAAGAAACACAACAAAAAAAGCAATGGCACGATAAATATTACAAGTTGTTACTTTTAGTTCCAGCTTTTTTACTTCTTTTTTCTCTTTCTTATTTGTTTATTTTTTATTCTCAAAATGGAGATATTATGCACAGAGACATTTCTTTAACAGGAGGAACCTCAATTACTCTTTATGATAATTTAGAGAAAATCCAAATTGAAAATGATTTATCTTCAAAATTAATGGATTTAAATATAAGGGAAATTTATGATTTAATTACAAGAGAACAAAAAGGGATTACTATCGAGACAACTTCTGACGGAGAAGAAACAACAGAAATACTTGAAAATTATCTTGGTTATAAATTAACAAAAGAAAATAGCAGTTTTGAATATACAAGTTCAAGTTTAGGAAAAAGTTTTTTTAATCAACTTCTTTTAGCAATAATTTATGCATTTACATTTATGGGGATCGTGGTATTCTTTTTATTTGGGAAACAAAAAAAAATAAAAGTTCTAATAACTTTACTAGGAATTATTTCGCCTATTTTATTTTTTATCTTTAAAGTTTTAACAATTCAACAAGCTTTGATTTTTTCTTTTTTAGTTCTCGTTGTAAATCTTATTATTTATCTTAAATATAATGTTCCAAGTTTAGCTGTAATAATTTCTGCTTTTGCAGATATTTTGATGACCTTAGCACTTGTGAATATTTTGGGAATTGAAATGTCAAGTGTAGGAATTATTGCTTTTGTAATGCTGATAGGGTATTCTGTTGACACAGATATTCTTTTAACAAATAGAATTTTAAAAAAAGAAGGAACTTTGAACGAAAGAATTTTTAGTTCTTTTAAAACAGGAATGACTATGACTTTAACGTCTTTAGTTGCATTTTTAATAGCATTAATTATTGTAAGTTCTTTCTCTGCAATTCTAACAAAAATTTTTACAATTCTTGTTATTGGGCTTGGTTTTGATATTTTAAACACTTGGATAACAAATGTGTCTTTACTTAAATGGTATGTAAAATCTAAAAATGAAAATTAAATTTACTTGGAGAATTTGGCTTTTAATAATCTTTTTAATTTTTTCAGTAATTTCTATTGTAAACTTTCAAGGCTTTTTTGAAAATGGAATTTTAATTAAAAGTGTTGAACAAAATTCTACCTCTTTTGAACAGGGACTAAGAACAGGGCAAATTCTTATTTCAGTTGATGGAAAAAAAGTAAAAACAATAGAAGATTATACAAATTATATTCAAGGAAAATTTATTTCAGAAGAAAATGTTAAAACAATAATCCAAACAAACCAAGGAGAATTCATTTTATACTCTAATAAAGCACCACAAATAATTGTTTCAGAAATTCCTAAAACAAATTTAAAGTCTGGATTAGATTTGGCAGGAGGAACAAGAGCCTTGGTTCAGGCAAAAGATATTAAACTTTCTGCAGATGAAATTGGAGAACTTGTTGATGTTTTAAGCAATAGATTAAATGTTTATGGAATTGAAGATGTTTCTGTCCTCCCTTCTTTAGATTTAGAAGGAAATAATCGGATAAGAGTTGAAATCGCAGGAGCAACCCCAAATGATTTAGAAAAACTTATTTCAGAGCAAGGAAAGTTTGAAGCAAAAATAGCAAATGAAACTGTTTTTATTGGAGGAGAAAGAGATATTGCTTCTGTTGGAAGAGATGCCCAAAATGCAAGAATAGAGTCATGTGGGGCATCAAGTGAAGGGTATTCATGCAGGTTTAGTTTTTCAGTAACTTTAAGTGGGGAAGCTGCAAAAAAACATGCAGCAATTACAGATAAATTAGAAGTTAATTCTACTTCTGAAGGAAATTATCTTTCTGAAAAATTAGATTTATATGTTGACGATAAACTTGTTGATAGTTTGTTAATCGGAGAATCTCTAAAAGGTCAAGTTACAACACAAATTTCAATTTCAGGTTCAGGTTCAGGAGAAATAGAAGAAGATGCTTATGAAACAGCTAAAGAATCAATGCACAATCTTCAAACAATTTTAATTACAGGAAGTTTGCCTTACAAATTAGAAATAGTTAAATTAGATGCAATTTCACCAACATTAGGAAAAGATTTTGTAAAATTTATTTTAATCGCAGGATTTATTGCATTGATTTCTGCTTCTCTAATTATTTTATTTAGATATAGAAATTTTAAATCTTCTTTAATGGTTATTTTATTTAGTTCTTCTGAAATAATTATTATTCTTGGGGTTGCTTGTTTAATTGGATGGAACTTGGACATGGCAAGTATTGCAGGAATCTTAGCAACAATTGGAACAGGTTTTGATGATCAAATAGTTATTTTGGATGAATCAAGAAATCGTTCGATTTCAAGTTTAAAACAAAGATTTAAACGAGCTTTTGCAATTATAATGGGGGCATACCTTACAGCATTTGTTTCTTTGCTTCCTCTTATTTGGGCAGGGGCAGGTCTACTTAGAGGGTTTGCAATAACAACTATAATTGGAATTAGTGTCGGAGTTTTCATTACAAGACCTGCTTTTTCAGATGTTGTGAAA
>CAYUQG010000045.1:0-2673 GCA_964446915.1 Candidatus Woesearchaeota archaeon | reverse complement strand
GTTTATAAATATTTCGGTGGTAAAAACTATAGTTTATTTTAGATGGTATTCAGGTTTATTATTCTGGAATCTTCAATGTCCATCCGAGGACAAGCTGTATTAACAAAACAATTTAAATTAAAATTTTCAAACTCTTGTGGATTGAGATTATTAGAAATAAACAAATAAGATTTTTTATTTTTCAAGTTTTTTTTAAATTCTATTGCACGATTTAATTTTTGTTGCCCTGGCTTTGTTGAAACCAAGATTCCTATTTCTTTGGAGTTAAGATATCTAACATATGCTGCTTTTTGTTTTTTTTCAAGAAATTCCATATCTTTTTTTGAGACCTTTTCAAATTTGTTGCTATTTAATATATACACAGGTAATTTGGTTTCAAAAGCAAGAGAAGTTGCATGAAATTTTCCATCTGTTATTATTAATATAGCTTTTGTTGCTTTAGGAAAGAGAGGTTTGCTACAACCAAGAACTTGAGTTATTTTTGTTATGTTTTTCTTATCTGCTATCAATTTTTTAATTTGCTCTGCTATTTCTTTATATTGAACAGAATAAGCAATTGCTATATTTTTGGGAAGCTTTGATGAAATCTTTAAAATCTTTTTGGAATTTAACTTTGTTTTGCTCTTTACAGGAATAAATAATGTTTTCATATTTAACTAAATAAATAGTATGTTTTAAACTTTCTTTATTATGCACCTCCTTCAGAAATTTCTTTTGGCATAATTTTTTTTATATCTTGCATTTTATTTAATCTTTTTAATTTTTAATCTTAGAAATTAATAATCAAAATCTTTTCTTTCTTCTTTTGGTTTTATATCTTCTTTATGAATTCTTGCAAAAGAAGGTGTTGCAATTACTATGCTCTCCCCAAAACCTGCAATTGAGCCTTCAAGAGCATCGACTGTTTTTTTGATTTTAGAAATAGCTCTTTTTAATTCAATTGAATCTTTTTTTCTTAATATTTTTATATCAATTACTGCAATTGTGTAACCTTCTCTTAAAGAACTCAAAATATCATTTACTTCTTCATATTGTTTTAATGTGAAAAGTTTTACAGAAATTTTATTTGCTTTTTGCTCTTGACCTAAATCTATTTCCATATAGTCATCCTTAAAATCTTCATCAAGGGGATCTGAAAAGAATTTCTTTATTTTTTTAAATACCATATTAATTTTAGACCCAAGAGATTTATAAAGATTTCGAAACTTTTGGATATAGATTACTTCTTCTTTTTAACAAGTTCTTCTCTAAGAAAATCCAATTGCTTTGTTAAGGAAGTTTCTTGTCCTTGAATTGTTTTAATTCGAAGATTTAGAATTTTTTTCTTTTCTTCAAGTTCTTTTTGAATCTTTGATTTTTCTATTTTAATCATAAGTTGCCCGATTATTTTGAAAGTTTCATCTCCTGAATGTTCAAGTTCTTTTAAAGCAGAAGTTGTTTCAGATAGTTCAAGCTGGAACGATTGTTTTTGAAGAAGCAAATTCTGTAAATTGTGTTCTAAAAATTGCATTTCTTGGATTTTTTTATTTTCCATTATTCTGCTTTTATCTTTTTTACTTTTGTCCGTGGCTTGAAGAAAATTTTGCTACCACAACTAGGGCAAACAAACCTTTTTTCAAGAGCTACACTATTAATCTTCTTCCCACATTTAAAACATTTATATGTTGGCATTGAAAACAACCTAGCGGTTTTTTTCGATTTTCCCTCTAAGTGCGGATAAGCGATTTTTTAAATTGCCTCCGACGAAAATCGCACATTTATTTATTTTATTTTTCATTTTAATCTAAGTAATATGTGTTTGATGCGAACTTTTTGTCACATCTTGAACATTTCCAAATTCCTTTTGATAATCTTTTTACACCAAGTTTCCCACAAAAAGGACATTTTTGTTTTTTTCTTTGTTTAGTTTCAACTTTCACAACTTTGTCTCTTACTCTTTTTCCATATCTTGCACCGAATCTTCCTGCTGATTTTGATTTTTTTGATTTACTTGGCATATGAAAACAACCTGCTAGTTTTTTTCGATTTTCCTCAAATTGCGGAACAGCGATTTCTTAAAACACCTTGACGGAAATCGCACACGAAAAGTTAAACAAAGTTTATTTAATAATATTAGTTAATAAAATCAGTTTTTAAATTATTCGGATAAAATTATTTAATGAAAGTTTTTACTTTTTTGGCCAACTTGCTTTCTCCTTGTGCATTTTCCAATTCTCTTTTTGCTCTTGCTTCAACATAATTTGCAAAGATATATCTAGAATCCCAAAATAAAGTTTCATATTTGGAAAGCTCGTTACAAGGACACTCTAAAACAAATTGATTTCCACCAATATTTACGCAAGTTGGTTCATCCCCCAAAATAAAATTTTTAGGATCTTCTTTTAGTTTTTCCATCAAACCTTCAAATTCTCCCTCATCAAACATATAATTTTCCTCTGAAAAATAAGTCCTTCCACAATTACAAGTTCTTACAATTCCCCCATCAATACAACCTGCATCACGAAGTGCTCTAATAAATTCCTCACTTGGTTCTGGAAGGTTTTTTTCTTTACTCATTAACTTCTAAAAAAGAGATTCTTTAAATTAATTGTTGTGATTAAAAATATATAATGGGAATGCCCGGATTTGAACCGGGGTCGTCAGGTCCCAAACCTGAAAGGCTACCAGGCTACC
>CAYUQG010000044.1:0-2777 GCA_964446915.1 Candidatus Woesearchaeota archaeon | reverse complement strand
TAAAATGTTTCCTGGAATGAATCCTAAAAAAATGCAAGCTGTTATGAAGCAGATGGGAATTTCTCAACAAGAAATTGATGCTGTGCAAGTTATAATTGAGAAAAGTGATGGTTCTAAAATTGTTATTGAAAATCCTTCTGTTACAAAAGTTAAAATGCAAGGGCAAGAAACTTTTCAAATTGCAGGCGATGTTTTAGAAGAATCTGGAGAAGTTGGGGTTTCTGAAGAAGATATTCAAACTATTGTTGAAAAAACAGGTTGCACAAAAGAACAAGCTCAAGAAGCTTTAGAAAAAACAGGTGATTTAGCTGAAGCTATTTTGGAGATGAGTGAGTAAAGTTTTTTAAATTTGATTGAACAAATTAATAATATAAAATGCCACAAAATCCTTTTGATATTAGAATTCCTAATTTGGAAAAGAGTTCTTTGTTAAAACTTTCCAATAAAACTAAAAAAATTTCTTCTAAAAGAAAGAAGATTAGTAAAGGATTAAGAGAGAAAGTTTGGATTAAATATATGAAAAATCGTGTTCAGGGAAAATGTTATTGTTGTAGAATTAAACCCATTCATTTTACAGACTTTGAAGTTGGGCATAATAAATCTGTTCATGCTGGAGGGCAAAATCATATAACAAATCTTCGTCCTATTTGTAGAAGTTGTAATAGGGAAATGGGAATAAAATCGATTGAATGGTGGAGAAAAAAATATTATGGTGAAATCAAACCAAAGAAAAAACAAATAAAAAAGAAAACTACAAAGAAAAAAGTTGTAAAAAAAAGTTTAAGTAAAAATTATTGGATAAACCCCTTAACTGGGAGAAAAGAGAAATCTAATCTTTTTGGTCTTTAATTCTACCCCTCCAACACCAAAATCCATATTAATTCTATTTGTGTTAGAAAATCATGGAAAAGTTCATTGAATATCTTGAAGAAGCTGGAAAAAGAATTGCAATAGCAGACCATTTGCTTTATGTAACCTTTCCGTTAGTTAAAGACAAAAAACTTCTTTTGAAAATTCTTGAGGAAATAAATTCTGGCATTACAAGTTGTTTGAATTCAATTTTGCAATATGAATATCTTTTCAAAAAAATAAGGCTTTCTCCTGACCCAAAACAGAATTTAGAAGTTTTCAAACAAAAATGTGCACCAAGGTTTTTGATTACTCAAAGCGAAGTAAAATCTATAATTGAATTATTTGAAATAATAAAAGTTCATAAAAAAAGTCCATTTGAGTTTGTGAAAGATGAAAAAATAGTTATTCTTTCTGAAACCATGAACCAGAAAGTAATTAATTTAGACAAAGCAAAAGAATTTTTAGCTTCAGCAAAAAGTATTTTTGAGAAAACAAAAAAAGTTATAAAAAGTAATTTTTCTCGATAAATATAAAAACCCCTTTAGACTATTTAAATATAGTTCTAAAATAAAATGGACGAAATAATTCAGGAAAAAATTAGTGCAGATCATCTTTTGTATGTTAGTCTTAAATATACAAAGACTTGTGACGTGATTGTAAATCTTTTATTTAGATGGAGCAGGATGATTGAAAAAAGTCTTGATAAAATTTTAGTCCATGCGAAAAAAAGAAAGAAAATAAAATCAATTTCGACTAATCCTCTTGGGAAAATAGAAGAGGTTAGAAATCTTTTTAAAAAAGAAAAAGATTTTTTAGAAGTAATTGACATGTATGAAATGTTTAGAAAACTTCCTGAATTAAGGAAAGAAAGAACAGGAGAATTTAGGAAAAATGTTACATTAAAAATATTTTATAGAGGGAAAGAAATCTCTGTAAATTTAGATCAATTGAAAATTTATGCTGAAAAGTTGGAAAAGTTTATAAGCACAACAAAACAATTTCTTCTATCGTAAAACAGTTTTTGAGTAAAATGAAAAGGTTTATTGTAATAACTTCTGGAAAAGGAGGTGTTGGGAAAACCACCACTGCAATTAATTTAGGTGCAGCTATGAATTTTTTTGGAAAAGATGTTTTAATAATTGATGGAAATCTTTCTACACCCAATATTGGGCTTCATTTGAATTCTCCAGAAGTTCCAATAAACTTGAATCATGTTCTTTCAAAAAAAGCTGATTTGTTTGAAGCTGTTTATGAACATGAGTCTGGGATAAAAATAATTCCTTCCTCTCTTTCTGTTGAAGAACTTTTTAAAATGAATTCTGGAAAAATGAAATTTCTTAAAGAAGATTTTAAAGAGATTTCAGATTGTGTGATTATAGATAGTGCAGCTGGTCTTGGAGAAGAAGCTATTTCTGTTATAGATATGGCAGATGAATTAATTGTTGTTACAAACCCTGAAATGCCTGCTATTACAGATGCTCTTAAAACAATTAAGCTTGCTGAAAAAATGAAAAAAACTGTGTTGGGAATAATTGTTAATCGTGTAAAAAAGAATAAAATTGAAATGTCTCCAGAAGTTGTAAAAGAAATGTTGGAAAAACAAATTCTTGGAATGATTCCAGAAGATATTTGTGTTCAGAAATCTTTAAGTTTAAGGGACGCTGTAATTCATACTCATCCTAAAAGTAAAGCTTCAAGAGCTTACAAAGAAATTGCTGCAAAACTTTTAGATATTAAATATGATTCAGATAAAGATAAAGAAAGTTTTTTTGTTAAACTATTGAAAAAAATTGGATTGAAAAAATAATGGAAAAAGTAGAATTCTTGGATTGGAAAAAATTAGATTTAAGAGTTGGGCAGATTAAAAAAATTGAAAAAGTTGAAAATGCAGATAAACTTTACAAATTAGAAATTGATTTAGGAAA
>CAYUQG010000043.1:0-2808 GCA_964446915.1 Candidatus Woesearchaeota archaeon | reverse complement strand
TCAACAATGCACCAGAAGAGTGTGGTCAGACTTTAGATTCAATTGGAACTACTGCATCTGGAAGTTGTTAATTTTTATACACTTTTTAAAAAAAGAGAAAAATTTAGTTAAAAAATTCCTTTGCAATCAATAAAAAGATTAACCCCATTCTAATTCTTTTCTTATTTTTTCAACATCCATTTTAAATTATTTTTTTCTAAATATTCTTCATTTGTTGAAAATCTTCCAGACCTCGCTGTTTCAAAATACATTTTTATTGAATGTAAGCATTCAAAAACTCTTGGTTCTTTTATTTCTCCTTTGGTTATGTAATCATAACAATTAAATAAAAAAGCTCTTGGAATTTCTAAAATAGAAATTAAACTTCCTAGAACTAAAGCTTCAATTCTTGCAGGAATTGTTAAATTTTTCCCTTCTTCAAAACCTTCCCAAACAATTTCAATTTTTTCATATTGTTTAATTGTCATTTGGATTAATTTAATTGTGGGGTTATTTATTTTAATTATTTTTGTTGACTAAAATTTCTTCTTCTGATATTTCTATTATAGGGGATGTTTTATTTGAAAGATCATAAACATAAATAATTCCTTTTTCAGTTAGAATAATTAATTTGTTTTCTTCGATTAATACATTTTTTATTTCTTCATTAATTTCTATTTCGCTTAGTATTTCTATTTTTTCTTTGGTGTTTTCTAAGATGGTTACTTTATTTTTAGATATAACATAAGTAGTGTTTCCTCTTGATTGAATTATTTCTTCACTGATTTCTATTTCGCTTTGAGCTGATTGTTCTTTTGAAGTTGTAGTTGGATTATTTTTGTTTATAATTCCTTGATTTCCTGTATTTATTAATGCACTATCGATTTTTTCTAAATAGTTTTGTATATCTGTAATTGTTTGAAGTTTGTTTTGGGTTTCTTGAGTAGGCAGATAAAGAGAGATTATTCCTAATGTAATTATAGAAATTAATATTATTGGGAGAATTGCTCTTATTCCTGATGAAATTTTTGAAGAAGTTGGAGATATTACAATTGATTTATTTGAAAGTTGATACATATTAATTTTTTTACCTTTTTTGCTCCAAAAAAAGTTTTTTGATTTTTTTATTAATTCTGATTTTAGAAGTTTTTTCAGGTTGTATTCTATAGTGTTTAATTTTATATTAAGTGCATCTGCAATATCTTTTTCACTCGCTTCTTTTTTTTCCATTAAGTAATTAATTATTTTATCACAATTTTTATCTCCCAATACCTTTGCAATACTTTTTGCTCTTTCATCATTCATTGAAACGAGAATATACCTTTTTTCTTTAGGCATATTCTTTTTAGTGATTATTTATTTATAAATTAATTGTATGGGTTCAAAAATCGTTGAAGTCTTCGTCATGTTTATAAGGATTTTTCCCTATCTTTTTTTAATTAAATATGGAGAACCTAAAATGAAACAAATGATTGCGATAACAATGTTAGTTTTACTTTTTGCAGGTGGAGTTATTGTTCAAGCTACAGGAATACCTGGGGCTATTTTTCTTTCTGAAGATGAAGATGAAATAGAAACTTCTTTGAATTTTGTTAAGATTGATTTGGATCCCAACACAATTAAGGCAAAATCAGGAGAATGGGCTTACTATACTGTTACTGTGACTGATTTCCATGGTGGGCTTGTTTCCCAAAATGCAGGTAACGAGAAAATTGAATGGTTAGTTAATTCTAAGGAAATTATATCTGTTGATGAACTGGTTAATGTTGTTGATGAACCGGTAGTTAATGAATTACCTTTTTATGAATATTTTCTTGAGTTCAAAGGAAAGGGAATAGATAACTATTTTGTTGTTAGTAAACCTTTAATTTCTTATGAAAAGAAGGGAACTGTAGCAACTATGAATGAAATGCAAGTTAATCCTGAGGAAAAAACAAGTAATGGTGTTGTTGTTTACTTAATGGCTGGCGAAACTAAGAAAATTACCTTGATGGTTAAGAGCGAAAAAGTTGGGGCAAATCCTTTTTTGGTTGTTGCTAAGAATAAAAAAGATAGTATGGATTATGTAGAAGGTAAACTTGTTGTTTATGAGGAAAGCTTTGAAAGACTTTACTTTAATGGTGAAGGTGTTGCAATAGATCACGATGAAACAGGGCATATTGTTAAGTTGTTTATTTCTGAGCAAGAAGATGGAAGGTTTAAATCTGAAATCTTTATTGATGGAAAAGATTATCAACTTAGTGGATATCGAGAAGGGGACAACTTTATTTTTTATAGTTCTTACTCAAATTCTGTTAAATTGAATTTAGAACTTGAAGAGTATAAGTATTTTGATGTCTTGGCTGGAAAACTTTATTATGAAGGAAAGGCTTTTGATTTAGTTGCTCGTTCTTTGAACATTAAAAGTGTTTTATGAAAGAGTGTATTAGATGGGAAAGTTGAGGTTGAATCTATAATTCCTCTTGGTACAAAATAGTTGCGTAAACTAAATAATTTCTTTTTTATTTTTTAAATCTTTCTTTTTAATTCTTTAAAATGAAATTAATTAAATTTCAACAGGTCTATTTAAATATTCAATTTCTTCTTGTGTTAATCTAAGTTCTTTTTGGATGTTCTCATTTGATTTTATAATTTGTTTAATAATTGGAAATTCGTTTAATGCCCTCTTTTTTCCAATGTGAACAAGTTTGGCATATTTTTCTGTGATTGTTTTCTTCTTTGCTGTTTTTTGATTGTTCAACCAGATTTTTAAAATTCGAGTTGGTCTTTTGTAGCTTGTGAAACCTGTTTTAATATTTTTTTTAGATGCACAAATTCCATAACTTAATA
>CAYUQG010000042.1:0-2816 GCA_964446915.1 Candidatus Woesearchaeota archaeon | reverse complement strand
GCCACTATTATTATGTAAAGTTTCAGAAACCCTTAAAAAATAAAAAGGATCTAATGCAAGAGGAATGTATTCTCCTGTTGTTGAATCTTTTAATAAAGGAAGATTTTGAACACGAATCCAAGTTCCTAAAACAATTATTGCAAGAAGTGCAATTATCACCAAAATGTTTTGAACTTTTTTTTGTTTTAAAAATAAACTAGTTTTTTTCCAAAACTTTTTTGCATCTTCTTTTAAATTTATTTCTTCTTCAACCATGTTTCAACAAAAGAAACTTTATTTAAAAGCTTTTTACTCTTAGAAGAATATTAAAAATCCAAGAACTATTATTAAAATTTGAAATAAATTTATAATTTTAACAACATCTTTTTCATAAACTTTTTTCTTAAACTTGCTTAAAATAAATATTGATAAGTGTGTTAATCCATAAACTTTTCCATACAATAGTTTTAAACTTTCGTCTTCTTGAGGTTTTCCAAATGATTGTGGAAGACCGCCACGGATTTTTAAAATTGTTTCAATTATATAAGGAATAAAAAAGAACAAAACTATTTTTTCAATACTTCCTAAAATTGCAATCCCTGCAATTAATGCTCCAATAGAATAAGTCATTACATTTCCTGGGAAAACTTTTGCAGGATTTTTGTTAAAAATATAAAAAGCAAGTAAGGGGGCAACCATACAAAGTGCTACAACACTAAGCCAAGAATTTCCTGTCAAGTAAGTTACAATTGAAATTGCAGTTAAAAGGATTATTCCTTGGCTTGCTTCAAGTCCATTAAATCCTGCTAAAAAATTAAAAGTTGTGGTTGCACCTATTATTCCAAGTGGAATAATAATTAAAGGATAAAGAAGCCCAAAATTAATTCCTGCCATTGTTGGTTCTCCTGCATTAATTACCATTAATGGAATTGCAGCAAATAAAACCAAAATAATTCTTGATCTTGCAGATAAACCCCCATGTCTCCACCCAAATAAATCATCAATTAATCCTGTTAACCCCACAAATAAAACAGAAACCAATAGAGCAAAAATTTCAACAAGAATTGTGTTTGTATGAATATAAAAAGTTTTAATTGCAACATAAACCAAAACTCCAATTAAAAATCCAAATAAAACCATTAAACCTCCTGATCCTGCAATTTTCTCGTCTTTGTTAAATTTATTCATATCTTCCCAAACCAATCCAATTTGCTTTGCTTTTTTAATCCAAAAAGGCATTAACAAAAACGTGCAGAAAAATCCAAGAAAAACTGTTGCTAAAAGAATAGGTTCCATAAAATACATTATTGAAGAACTTTTTTAAAGTTAATCTATTTTTAATCTATTAAAATAAAAGTGGCGTAAAATAAACTTCAACAATTGCAGCAAAAATTAAAATCAAAATTGATAAAAAAAGAAGAACAACAACATGTTCAAGAACTCTTAAGGATTTTTTTCCATTAATTCTATTTCTTAAAACATCTACTCCAAACATGCCTCCTGCAAGAGCTGTTAAAAAATATGCAGCAATTTCAGGAAATCCATGAATCATATATCTTGCAAGCCCTAAGGGGATTTGAGAAACACTATATTTTGAAAAAATTCCAATCGCAGCTGCAATCACACTTGCATTCCAAGCTAAAACAAAAATTGCACCTGCTCCAAAAATCAATGAAAAGATTAAAGTGAAAATCATCACATAAATATTATTTTGAAGTATTGAGAAAAATCGAACAACTTTTATTGTTGAACCTGTTGTGCCCACCATGTTTCCCGAAAAACTATAACTTGAAACACAATTTTCAAAAGAACCAGGGCTGTTGATTGCACAATATGTTTCTATTTGGGCATTTAATAAATTCGGGTCTTGTAATACAATGTTCCAAAATGAAAATGCAATAATAAATCCTAAAAATAACCACATAAAAGAATAAAGTGCGTTTTTGTGAACTTTCCAAACTTTAAAAAAACCTTCAATATGTTCATCATTATCTTCTTCTCTTTTAATTATAAAATACATAAAGGGTAAAGAAAACATAACACAAAAAGTTATTACAATCATTCCTGAATATTCATATAAGACGCTGTCCCCACTGAAAAACCATTTTACAAGTAAGAGAGATAATGAAGCATAAAGTAGACCAACGAAAAACATTTTCCAAGGTCCTTTTGCATCTCTTTTTGGGTTTATCAAGGACTCAATCATACCTTTATTAAAAAAAGAGAATTTTTAAACTTTCTTGAATATTCAATAATATGAATAAACAAAAAGAAATTGATAAAATCGTTAAAGACATAAAAGAAGTGAAAATTCAAGGTGCTAGAAACATTGCAAAAAAAGCACTTAAAGCATATTTTTTAATTCCAACAAAAAAATCAAAAAAAATTCTTTTGAAATCTCGTCCAACAGAACCAATGCTTTGGAATGTTTTAAAAAAAGCAGAAAAGGTTTCAGAAAAAGAAATTTTAAAACATTTTGATTTTGCACAAAATGAAATTAACAAGAATGTTTTAAAATTAATTAAAAAAAATTCTGTGATTTTTACACATTGTCATTCAACAAGTATTATTAATGCTTTAATTTTTGCAAAAAGAAAAGGAAAAAAATTTGAAGTTTACAATACAGAAACCAGGCCCTTATTTCAGGGACGGCAAACTGCAAAAGAATTGAAAAGAGCAAAAATAAAAGTTACAATGTTTGTTGATTCTGCTGTTGGTGTTGCATTGTCAAAAGAACAAGGAACAGAAAAACCAGATTTGGTTCTGCTTGGTGCAGATGCTTTAACAAAAAAAGGAGTTATTAATAAAATTGGAAGTGAAGTTATTTGCCAGATTGC
>CAYUQG010000041.1:0-3049 GCA_964446915.1 Candidatus Woesearchaeota archaeon | reverse complement strand
GAAGTTATTTTACAAGGTCAACCTGCTTCACCAGGAATTGCTGTTGGAAAAATAAAAATAGTTAACAATTTAGAAGATTTACAAAAAGTTCAGCAAGGAGATATTCTTGTAACAAAAATGACAAATCCTGATATGGTTGTAACAATGCAAAAGTCAGCAGGAATTGTAACAGATGAAGGGGGAACAACTGCACATGCAGCAATAGTTTCGCGTGAAATGGGAATTCCGTGCATAGTCGGAACTCAAACAGCAACGACAAAACTCAAAGAAGGAGAAATAATAACAGTAGATGGTTCGTCAGGAAAAATCTACAAAGGAAAAGTTGCAGAAGCACAAAAAAAAGCAATTCTTCCTGTAACAGCTCAAACAAAAACAAAAATAAAGGTTATTGTTGACTTACCAAGTTTTGCAGAACGTGCAGCAAAAACAAAATTAACCAAAATTGGGTTAACACGAATAGAAGGAATAATTGCAGAATCAGGAAAACATCCAAATTATTTTTTAGAGCAAAATAAAGAAAAAGATTATGAAGAAATAATTTTCAAAGGAATTTCTGGAATTGCAAAATACTTTGATGAACTTTGGGTTAGAACTTCTGATATCCGAAGTGACGAATTCCAAAACCTTGAAGGTGCACCAAAAACCAAAGAAGCAAATCCAATGTTAGGAATGCACGGAATTCGATACAGCTTAAAAAATCCAAAAATATTTTTAGCAGAATTAAATGCTTTGAAAAGAGTTTCAGAACAAAATAAAAAAATAGGTTTATTATTTCCTCAAGTAATTTCTGTTGAAGAAGTTAAAGAAATTAAAAAATATTTACAGCAAATTAAATTCGACAAAGCAAAAATAGGAATAATGATTGAAACTCCTGCATCTGTTCAAATAATTAAAGACCTTTGTGAAGAAAAAATAGATTTCATCTCTTTTGGGACAAACGATTTAACTCAATATCTTTTAGCTGTTGACCGAGGTAACTCCGCAGTCCAACATCTTTACAACGAGTTAAATCCAGCTATACTTTATCAAATCGCATATGTGATTCGTGTTTGCAAAAGATACAAAGTTGAAACAAGTATCTGTGGTCAAGCAGGAAGTAAAAAAGAAATGGTAAAATATTTAGTTGAACAAGGAATTGACAGCATAACTACAAATGCAGATATGGCAAAAGAAATTTCAGATTATATTGAAGAAATTGAAACAAACCTTGTAAAAGGAACAGACAAAGAACCACGTCAATATCAACCTGAAAAAAAAGAAGTTCCTGAAGAGAATAATATAGAAAATGTTAAGAACAAACCACAAGAATCTCAACAAACCCCTACACTAGTTGAGCAAAATAATACAAGTAAAATAAATAATGAAACAAATGATAATTCCATAGACCAGCAAGACAAAACAAATGTTGTGACAGAGGAACAAATTTCAGAAGATATTGAAGCAATTGAAAAAGAAAAACAAGAATATTTAGAATCTGGAAAAGTTGAAAAAGAACCTGTTGAAGAAACAATTGAAAATGAAATAGTTCAAGAAGAACCTGAAGAAAAACCCCAAGAAGATATTGAAGAAAACTTAAATGAAAATTTAGATGAATTAGCAAAAACTATGGAAAACAATGAAGAACCTAAAAAAGAATTTCTCCCACCTCAAAAAGTTAATGAAGACCTTGAAACAAATGTGGAAAAAGAGATTAAAGAAACTGAAAAAGAAAAACAAGAATATTTAGAATCTAAAAAAGGCGAAGAAAAAACCGAAGATGAAGAACTGGATATTTTCTAAAAATTTATAAACAAAAAAACCTTAATTAAATCATGGTAAAAAAGAAAACTATTCAAAAAAAGAAAAAACATACTAAAAAAACTCTTCCAAAAAATTCTGATAAAAAAGGAATAAAAAATTTAAATAATGAAAAAGAAATTGAAAAAATTTTAATTCAAAATTTTGTAGCTTTTCAAAAAGTTATGACTCATCTTTCTTTAAAATTTGAAAATTTAACATTACAAATTTCAAAGCTTTTAGAACTTTTTGAAATTTCTGCAAAATCATTGGCAAAAAGGGATTTCGAATCTGATCAAAGTAAAAAAGACGAAGAAAAAGTTATGAAAAAAATAGATATTCTTTTAGACCAAAACAAAATAATTGCAAGAGGATTAACTCTTATACATGAAAAAGACCCAAGAGAAATCCTTATTAAACAATCGCCAAATTCACAAATTCAAAGACCAATGCAAAAACAACAATTCCAACCAAATCAACAAAGACCAATGGTCCACCCTCAACAAAATGCTTCAGAAACAATAAATACAGGAGGTTATCAAAAATCAATTTCTTCTCAAATTCCAGATATAGATGACCCAAAAAGATTACAAAAAAATGCTCAACAAAACCCCCCAAAAGTTTAGAAGAGAATTTCTTTTAAAATTCACAACAGAATTAATTCGTAACTCAAATGCTTCAGCATTGTTTAAATTAAAAAATATTCTTGAACAAGAACAAAAAGAAAAGGAATTAAAAGAAAGCGTAAGAAAAGAAATAATAAAACAAACTTTTCTTCCAACAATTCAAAAAGAAATTAAAGAACAAAAGTTAAAAGAATTTGTTTCACCAATTCAAAAAAAAGAACCAATTTTTTTGCCAAGAAAAAAACCATTTCTTAGAAAAATGCATGTTTTAAGAATTCCAAGTATAAGACTTCCACAAAACCTTGCATATCTTAAACCAACTCCAACAAATACTGAAATTGATTTAGGGAAATTAAACCCTTTAATAAAAGATCCTTTAGTCAGAGAAATTCAATGTTCGGGAATTAATCAAAATATAATTGTTAAAGGAAATATGGGAACAAAACCAACAAGCATTATTTTAAATAAATCAGAAATAGATTTAATAATTCAAAAATTTTCAAACATATCAAGAATTCCTGTTTCGTCTGGAATTTACAAAGTAATCGTAGGAAAATTGATTTTGTCAGCAATAATTTCAGAAGTTATTGGTTCTCGTTTTATAATAAACAAAATGATTTATAATCCAAAGCTCATGCCAAGAAAGT
>CAYUQG010000040.1:0-3310 GCA_964446915.1 Candidatus Woesearchaeota archaeon | reverse complement strand
TGAATAATTGCAATTCTTGCTCTAAGTTTTCCAATTTCTAATTGAGTATCTAAAATAGGATTTGCTTCATCCAGAGGACGACCAGAAATCATTCTAAATTTTGCTGCCCAAGAATCAACATCTTCCTGACTTGGCAAAATATTAGAAGAACATTCATCAAAATCCTGATGTTTTACAAAAATAGTTGTTAAAGGAATAGGTGCATTCAAGGAAATATCTTGAAGTTTTTTGTCTTGCAATAAAACTTCAATCAATCCAAAACCAATAGTATGCCTAACTAAAATAGTTGCTAACTTATTTAAATTAGAATAATTTAAATTAATTTTTTTCACTTGAGCAAGGTCTTGTAATAAATCTTTAGAAATATTAAAAAAAACTTGTCTTGTTCTTTCTGTATCTGTAAACTCTTCTGCTTGTGGTTGGTGTTCAATTAAAACACTTCTCGCCAAATTTAAAAGAAGGTTATGATCTTCACTTAAAGAATTTTCAGGAGGCATTAAATGATAAATAAATTTCGGATCATTCTTTTTTTTCAAAATAGTAACATTCGAAACATCATACTCTCCATTTGAGATTTCATATTGGCTGACAATTTCTACCTCTTCTGGCAAATCAGAAATCAGCCGAGTAAAAGTAAAATTAGGAATTACATCAGGTCTAAAAAGCTTGTGATAAATTTCTCTATTTCCTCTTGAATAATTTTCTAAAAAAGGCCTTACTTTCTGAACAAGACTTGTTCTTTCAAACAAATTAAAAATTTTCTCATTTAGCCTTACATAATTTGTAAAATCTGCTCTTTCATTTAAATCAGCTTTCTCCAAATTTATTTTAGATTCTATTATAATTTTTTTCATCTCAAAATAAGCAGAAATAGGATCTTGTTTTAACAAAAGCAAAAATGAAAAAATCTGGTTATACCTTTTTGAAAAAACGCCCTCAACATTTGTAATTAACTTTTCTTGAGAGAGAATTTTTTCTTGTTTAACTAAGTAAACATAAAGCTGGGCAATTTCTAAAAGAAAAGAGGTTTCCTGAAAATCATAATTATAATTTTTTTGCTGAACAAAAACAATCCTTGAAACATTCGGATTTTCAATTAAAGAGTCAATTGTTCTTTCCATAATTTCGGGAGAATCAGCCAAACTTGGAACATAAGGTGCACCCAGATAATTCACATAAAGAACATCTTCTCCTGCTTCCCTTTGAACTTCATAAGAATAAAGAGGCGTGTTTGTATCAAATTTCATAATTCAAAAAGGAAAAAAGACTTTAATAATTTTTATATAATAATTAACAAAACAATTGTTAAGATTTTTTCTTGAAATTCCAAATTACAAAAAAAATTACAGCAAGCCACAACCCAATTAAAAACCAATCAAGAGGTGTAAAATTTAAAATAAAATCAAAACCCATTTTGTCTGCAGAATTCTCCACACCAGTTGTAACAAGCATTTCTGCACTTTCAAACATTCCTTTTTTTGAAACATCTACAAATTGCCCGGCCTTATTCATCCACACAACAAACCAAGTAAATATGCCAGACAATAAAACAACTGGAAAAATTGATTTTAGTTTAGAATAAACATTTGTTTTTTTTGGACTAATAATTAAAAGCTTATTTGCAACTTTGTAAACATCTATTTTCTTCCCCCTTTTACTCCAAAAAAAACTTTTTGATTTCTCAATCACCCCTGCCAACAATAACTTTTTCAGATTATATTCAACTGTATTAAGTTTTAATCCTAATTCTTTAGAAATATCAGTTTCAGAAGATTCTTTTTCAGCAAGAAAATTCACAATTTTCCTTGCTGTTGAATTCGAAATCACTTCTCCTAATTTCTTAGATTTCTCGTCATTTAAATTAAATAACAAATATTTTTCCGTCATCAAAACTCCTTACAAAACAGGATTATTAACTCTTCCCATAAATAAAATATTTCCTGTTTGTTTTTCTTGTATTATAAAGATAAAAGGATGGTCTGCTTTAAATATTTTTTTCTCACTTGGTCCTGCAGAAGTCGAATCCATAATAACTGCTGTTGCTGCAGCAGCTTCTGTTCCTTTTTCATCAACTTTAACATATGCTTGATGAATAACTTGACTAATAAATAACTGCTCTTCTTCAGTCATACCTGAAAAATCAGCACTTCCATCATCTTTAAACGCTGTTGGCATGCCCATTGCACTTAAAGTCTCTTTCATAAAATACTTTGTGTCAAATTCAAATTTAGGCAAATAAATAGCATCTAATTTTGTTTCTTGCATTTGGTTTTTATATTCAGAAAGTTTTTCTGTGGACAAAGTTGGTTCTATACTTTCAAGGTTTTCCGAGGGTAATAATATTAACATAGACAAATCTTCTCCCTTATATGGCAATTCTAAGATTTGTAAATCTTCTAAATCTGCATAATTAAATCTTGCCTTATCAGGATCCATATACATCATAGGAGTTTTAACAATATTGGAAGGGGTTATTTTAAAATCTAAATCAAGAGTATCTGATTTATCAAATTCCCATTCCCATGTCCCTTTAAAATAAATAGCATTCGTTAAAACCATCTTAGTCATAGAATTAAGAATTCCTTGCGGAATTAAATCTTTAATTTTGTTGTTAGTTTGTTCTTCTATAAAACTATTAATTGTTTTCCTTGACTTTTCTGGTTCAGAAACAAAATCTAAATTTGCTACTTTCCCCCCATAATACTTTTCAACCCTATTAATATAATCTTCAAGAAATGGAAAATCATATTGAGCCCACAAAGCATTTCCTGTTTTCAAATCATAAACATCATTTACTTCATTTATACTATTATATATTGCAGCAAAATTAGGTCTTAATACATTACTTTCAGGAAAATGAAAAACAGACTTCATTTCTTCTGCTGTTTTTCCTTTTGCACCTTCATAGGTCATTGCTAAAGCAGCAGAAATGCTATAAGGAGAATAAAAAAGATTACTATCTTCAGCTTTATTTAATTCTGAATAAAGTTCAAAAGCAAATTGATTATTCGCGTCTACAACGGTTTGAATTCCTTGTTGAGTTGAACCAACATCATCTACTATTGGCGGTTGGTCTGGGGAATATGGAAAAAGAAATAATACTGCTGTAGCTGTAACTATTGCAATCATAAGAATCACTATTCCAATCATTAAAAACTTTTTATTCATATTAACTCTACATATTTTATTTAATATATAAATATGTTGTTAACTTCGAATTGATTTGAAGTTAATTAAAATTTTCTTAATTCAATCAAAAAGAAACAAATTTAAACTCTTCCAACCTTCCCTTGCCATGACCGAACAGCAA
>CAYUQG010000039.1:0-3331 GCA_964446915.1 Candidatus Woesearchaeota archaeon | reverse complement strand
CCTGAACAACAATATGCTCTAAAATCTTTACAAAATAGAAAAGACCTTGTTCAAATAAAAGATAAAAAAACAACAAAAATAGAAGTAACAGATTTAGGGAAAAAAATTATTGCATTAAAAATAAATCCGAAAAATTTAATTGAAAAAATAACTTCTGAACATTTAAAACAAGAAAACTGGAAAGGAAAAAAATTCAGAAGATATGATGTAACTTCTCATGTTCCTGTAATTTATGGAGGGAAAAGACATTTTGTAAATCAATCATGCGATTATGCAAGAAAAATTTGGACAGAAATGGGTTTTAAAGAAATGACAGGTAATATGATACAAAGTTCTTTTTGGAACTTCGACGCACTTTTCACACCTCAAGATCATCCTGTCCGAGAAATGCAAGACACTTTTTTCTTAGATAAAAAAACAAAACTTCCTGAAAAAAAAATTGTTAATGCAATAAAAGAAGCACATGAAAAAGGAGTTAAAGGAAGCAAGGGCTGGAGATACACTTGGGATGAAGAAGAAGCAAAAAAACTTGTTCTTAGAACACATACAACGTCTTTGTCATCACAAACTCTTTCAAAATTAAATTTAAATCAACTCCCACAAAAATTCTTCGCAGTTGGAAAATGTTTTAGAAATGAAACAATTGATTGGAAACATGGTTTTGAATTTAATCAAACAGAAGGAATTGTCGTCGATGAAAATGCAAACTTCAGAAACTTGCTTGGTTATCTAAAAGAGTTTGCAAAAAAAATGGGTTTTGAAAAAGTAAGATTTAGACCTGCTTATTTTCCATATACAGAACCAAGTTTAGAAGGCGAAGTTTGGAACGAAGAAAAAAAAGAATGGGTTGAAGTTTTTGCAGCAGGAATTTTCAGACCCGAAGTTACTGAACCTTTACTTGGAAAACCAATTCCAATTCTTGCATGGGGTCCTGGCTTTGATAGAATCATTTTAAAAATATTTGAAATAAACGACCTTCGTGAACTTTACAAAAACGACTTAAATAAATTAAGAAAAATGAGGGTTTTAATGAAATGATAAACAAAAATTTACCAAAAGATTATTACAAAGACATAACAAGAATTGACGAACCTTTATTTGATGTGAAAGCTTGGTATGAAGGTGAATCTACAGAATTAAAAAAATTAATTGGCATTGGTTTGTTCAACACAATATTCATATCTTCAAAAGATACAATAACTATTTATTATGACTGCGAAGAAGCTGAAACATTTCATGAAAAATTAAAAGAAATTTTAACAGATGAATTTTTCAACAATCTGTGTAATGATTTTTTTGAATTAATTGAACAATCAGATAATTGCAAAACAAATGAAGAAATTCATAATTTATTAATCAAATGTTTTCCTATTTTAACAATTTTTGACGAGATTTCAAAATATCCAGAAATTTCATCAGAGCACATTATCCGACGTTTGGAGAGAGTTCGAAAAAACACAGAATCATTTTCTTATGACATAATGAAAAAAGCGAATTTAATTAATGAACCAAAAGATTATATTTATCTTCAGGGAGAATTGTATATCAAACAATAAAATGGCAATAATAACAATACCCAAAAAACAGTTTGAAAAAGACTTTGGAAAACTCACAGAAAAAATGCAAGAGAAAATCGCATTGTTCGGAACTCCTGTTGAAGAAATTACAAAAGAGGATATTCAAATTGAAATTTTCCCAAACCGACCAGATATGCTTTCATATCAAGGATTCAAAAGATCTTTTTTAAATTTCTTAGGGAAAAAAATAGGAATAAAAGAATACAAAGTGAACAACCCAGAAAAAGATTACAAAGTTTTTGTAGAATCTTCTGTAAAAAATATTCGACCCTACACAGCATGTGCAATTGTAAAAGATTTGAAATTAAATTCAGACAAAATAAAAGAAATAATTGAAATTCAAGAAAAACTTCATATAACAGTTGGACGAAAAAGAAAAAAACTTGCAATTGGAATTTATCCTTTAGAAAAAATAAAACTTCCAATAACTTTCAAAGCACTTGAACCTGACAAAATAAAATTCATTCCTTTAGAATCTACAAGGGAAATGTCGGGTTTAGAAATTTTACAAAACCATCCAACAGGAAAAGAATATGCCCCTCTTTTAGCAGGCAAAGAAAAATTCCCAATTTTTATAGACGCTGATAAAAATATTTTAAGTATGCCTCCAATAATTAATTCTCAATTAACAGGGAAAGTTACAGAAAAAACAAAAGATGTTTTTGTTGAATGCTCTGGTTTTGATTTAGAAGTTTTAAAAAAATGTTTGAATATAATTGTGACAAGTTTAGCAGAAATGGGAGGAAAAATTTATCAAATGAATGTAAAAGGAATTAAAACAAAAACACCAAATCTCTCAACAGAAAAAATGCCAATCTCTTTGGAAAACACAAACAAACTTTTGGGATTACAATTAACAGAAAAACAACTAAAACCTCTTCTTGAAAAAATGGGGTATAATTATAATGAAAAAATTGTAGAAATTCCTTCGTGGAGAACAGATATTTTGCATGAAGTAGATTTAATTGAAGATGTTGCAATTGCATATGGGTATGAAAACTTCGAACCTGAAATCCCTTTAATATCCACAATAGGAGAACAAGATTCAAAAGAAATTTTAAAGAAAAAAATATCTGAAATTTTAATTGGTCTCAATATGCTTGAAGTTTCAAATTATCACTTAACAAATAAAGAAGACCAGTTTAGAAAAATGGGAATTCCTGAAAAAAAAGAAAAGAATTTCATTGAAGTTGAAAAATCGAAAACAGATTATACAATTTTAAGAAAAGACCTTTCACATTATTTATTAAAAAATCTTTCAGAAAATATTAATTCTGAATATCCTCAAAAAATCTTTGAAATAGGAAAAGTATTTGAATGGCAAAACGAACAGCCAAAAGAAGAAGAGCATCTTTGTTTAGCAATTGCACCTGGAAATTTCACAGAAACAAAACAAATTCTTGAATACTTCTTTAAGATGATTGGGCTGGAACATAATTTAGAAGAAATTGAAATTCATGACCCTCATTTCATTAACGGAAGAATTGCAGAAATTATTTTTGATAAACAAAGAATAGGTTCTCTTGGAGAAGTTCATCCAAAAATTCTAAATAATTGGAAAATCAAAATGCCTATTGCACTTTTCGAAATAAATCTCGAACCTGTTTTTAAAAAGTTGATTTAAAAAAATAAAAATTATTCACAAAATCCAAAACTACAAATTCCAAAAGAACAACTTTCACAATAAAAAGTTCCTCCACAACCATCATCCCATCCTCCACATTCATAACCAGAAGTTTCGCATGTAAAAGGAA
>CAYUQG010000038.1:0-3349 GCA_964446915.1 Candidatus Woesearchaeota archaeon | reverse complement strand
GAAAAACACGAAGCTGCTGCAGAAGGCTTGTCTGCTTTATTTGGTTAAATTATTATTAAGTGGACAGGTCTTAAACTTTTTTTAGTTTGGACGAGATGAAATATATTTTAGAGTATAATAGTTTTTTTAAAGTAAGGAAATAAGAAGAACTATGCAAAAATTAAATCCTCAAGAATTTCTTGATTTTTGGATTGACGGAAACCTCCCAAGTTCAATTCTTCTCAAAGGAATTTGCAAAGATTACTCAAAACTTGAAAAAGAGGATGGAGAAATAATTCGATTTAATCTTTTTCGAGAAAACTTATCTTTAAAAGATAGAACTAATTGGACATTAGTACACGACCTTGAAGAAGGTTTTTTTCCTGAGTGGCATACAACTGAATTAAATATTCCTTTTACAACCTTTATTCAAAAGGGATTGCTTACAAACATTGAAGGAAAAACCATTGAAGTGGGATTTGATTTAAAGAGTGAAAGCCCTTTAGAAAAAAGTTATGTGATTCGGGAAAGCCCTCTTGAAGCAAGCACCCGTATTTACTCTCCTATGAAATTAATTGTTTTTAAAATAAATTTTAAGGGCAAAGAAATTCCCTGCAATTCTCAAAATGGATTTTTTTATACTTCTCTTGGAAATATTGAACCTTATCGAACAAAGATTATTAAAGAATAACCCCACAAAACTTATAACTCTTCTTAAATTCTCTGTAACCTATGACATGGTCTTTATATAAAAATGAATAACTTTTTTAATCTAAAGTAGAAAAGTTTAAAAATAGGAAAATCCTACTTTCTTACATGGAAATAATTAAAATAAATTCAAAAGGACAGGTCGTTATCCCTCAAAGAATCCGAAAAGAGTTTGAAATAACAAAAGAATCTATACTTGTCTTAGATAAAATGAAAAATCACATTATAATAAAAAAAATTGATTCTGATTTGATTAATCAAATAGAAAGAAGCTTGGAAGATATTAAAGCAGGAAGAATAAAAGAGTGGAAAGGTTAAGACACTTTCCTTAATTTATCAAGAATAAATTCCTTATAAAAATCAAATCTTGAAATTATCTTATTTATTGTTTCCTGTTGTGCTTTTTTATCGCTTAGAGCTATGGCAAGGATGACCATAAAATTTTTGTAAACAAGAAAATATAATCTTTTACTTCCAAACTTTTTTTCTCTAAAATAAGGAACTTTCAGTGGCTTCCCAATTTGCAGACCTCGTTCTCTTAGTTGATGTAAAATTTTTCTAACTCTTTTCTTTTCAGATTCATCAATTCTTTCAAATCTATTATCAAACTCTTTTGTTGTAAAAACTCTGAACATAAAAACAAATAGAAAAAGAAACTTAAATAATTATCTTTTATCCACCCACAAAACTTATAACTCTTCTTAAATTCTCTTTAACTATGACATGGTCTTTATATCAAAATGAGGAATTTCTGCATCCTTTAATTTTTTCAAATGGGAAAACACAGAAAGATATTGTGAAAGAAGTTCTGGACTTGTTTGAAAAAGGCAAGAAAATTGTTTTTATTCAAGGTGTTTGTGGAACAGGAAAAAGTGCAATTGCTTTGAACATTGCACGAAAGCTTGGGAAAACTTCTGTTGTTGTTCCTGGAAAAAGTTTGCAAGCACAATATAAAAAAGATTATGAAGAAGAAAAGCATTTATTAAAAGAAAACAAAGAAAAGCTCAAAATAAGTGTTATTACAGGAAGAGCAAATCACAAGTGTAAATTTTTACAAGATAATGAAAATGCAATTCCAAAAATTAAAAAAGAAGTTAATTCAAAATTACATGATATTTTTGAAGACAAAAGAGAAGAAATAAAAAATTTAATTAATTATGATATTTCTGCAAATAATTATTTAATTCCTTGTAAAATAGAACTTAAAGAAAAAAATTGGAATAAAATAAAACAATATTTACAACAAAATAAAAAAGTTAACTTTTCAAGTTTTTCAGATATAAAAGAAGTTAAAAGATTTTCAGTTGCAAGTATTTGCCCATATTGGAGTCCTGTGATTTCAGATAAATATGAATTGAAAAATTTTCCAAATTCTAAAAAAAGAAAATATTTAGGTTTAGAAAATACAAATTTTGTTTTTTACCAAAATAAAGCAGGATGCTCGTTTTATGAACAATTTAATTCATATCTTGATTCAGATGTTCTTGTTTTTAATGCTTTGAAATATAAACTCGAATCTTCAATGAACCGAAAACCTTCAACAGAAGTTGAAATAATCGACGAGTGTGATGAATTTTTAGACAGCTTTTCAAATTCAAGTTCAATAAATTTAGATTATTTGCAAAATTCTTTGTCTTATATTTACCCTGAAAATGACGAAGCAGAAATTTTTTTAAATCACTTAAATGAACTTCTTAAAAAAATTAAAAGAGATGAAAAAATTTCAAAAGCTGTTTTTTCTAAGGAGATTTTTGAATTAAAACAAACAGAGATTTTTGAATTACTCCAATTTATTTTAGATTCTCAAGAAATTATTCAAGAATTTGATTCAGAAAGTTATATTCATGAAATTGTGAGCATTACAAGAATGTTTGACGAATTTTTTGATGAAACATATGTCTTGGTTGGAAAAAAAGAAAGTAGTTTAATTATTAATTTAGTTACAACAAATCTTGCAAAAAAGTTTCAGGAAATGGTTGATAAAAATAAAAAAATTGTTTTAATGTCTGGAACCCTGCATTCTTCAGAAGTTCTTAAAGAAGTTTTTGGTTTAACTGATTTTGAAATTATCGAAGCTGAAACAGAACAACAAGGTTCAATTGAAATTCAAAAAACAGGTTTGGAAATAGATTGCAAATATTCTAATTTTAAATCTGGGAAATTCACTCGAGAAAATTATTTGAAAGCTCTTGATAAATGTGTTAAAATTGCAAAAAAACCTGTTTTAGTTCATATAAATAGTTTCACAGATCTCCCAACAGAACAAGAAAAAAAAGATTTTGAATTAAATAATTTAGTTACAAAAATAGAAATTAAAGATTTACAAAAAGAAGATACAATTGGAAAAAGAGTTAGAGATTTTAAAAAAGGAGAAATTGATTTGTTGTTTTCTACAAAGTGCTCAAGAGGAGTTGATTTTCCTGGAGAAGAATGTCAA
The DNA here is from genome assembly GCA_964446915.1 of Candidatus Woesearchaeota archaeon. Lineage (GTDB taxonomy): Archaea > Nanobdellota > Nanobdellia > Pacearchaeales > GW2011-AR1 > JAHILJ01. Next base: position 225 of record CAYUQG010000038.1, on the reverse strand, counting down.
AGCATTGTTTTTACAAAATACCCAAATCCAAATGTTGAAGATGCTTTTTGGAAAATCTTGTCTAGAACAAAACCCACTCAATATTGGAAGTTTTACAAAGATAAAGCAAGAAGAGAACTTTTGCAAAAAATTTATCGTGGGTTGAGGTTTAAAGAAGACCATGTTTTTTTATTGAGTCCTGATTCAAGAGTTTTAGATGCTTTTGAACAACGCCTGCATAGCTCA
>CAYUQG010000037.1:0-3499 GCA_964446915.1 Candidatus Woesearchaeota archaeon | reverse complement strand
ATTGAGGGGGGATTGAGATGAAAGCAGAAACTAAACAACTACCAAAAGAATGGAAAGAAGAAAAATTAAATGAAATAAAGAGACTTCTTCCTATTGTTTGGGATTCTTATGAACATATGCGAGAAATCAGAAAACGGGGAGCAGATAATTTTAGAAATTTTTTATTAATTGTTATTTCTTTTTTACCTCTAATATCTCTTTCATTATTTAATCATTTTGATAATATTCTTTTTTTTATTCCTATTGTTTTTCAACTTGTTGCTTTTTTGTTATTAATTAAAACATATTTCATTAATGAACCTCAAGTTCCTTGGATAAATCCAAAAGATTTTCCAAATATGGTAGACCAAAATAAATTTGACATTATTATGTTCTCTCAATTAAAAGCATTAGAAGATGATACATTTACGCAATTAAATAAAACAGGAAAATATGTAACTTGGTCACTTTATACTCTTCTATTTTCACTATACACTTTAGTTTTGGCAGTATTTTTTATTTATTTTAGTTCTTTTGTTTTATATCTTTTAATTATATTTTTAACAGAACTATTAATTTGCATCTATATATTTTATCATAAACAAATAACTTATGAAACTAATAAGAATATGATTAGATATTTGGAACAAATTGAAAAATGGTTAAAGGAATAGAAGAAACCTTAAAATAGCCCCCCCAACGAACCCGTCGCACATTGTGATTTTCAAAGAAAAGAAGGTGATTGAAAAAACTCTGAAATAATCAACCCACAAATTATTTAAACTCTAAAAACATCATAATATTACAAATTCCTTCGGGATGCCCTCTGCTCGAAAGAGTAGAGTGAACAATTATAAAAATAGAATTTCTTTTATTTTGCTTTTAATTTTAGTGAAATCTTCTTTATTTATGAATCCTACTTTTCTTGATAATCTTGTTGCATCAATAGAACGAGTTTGACTCAATAATGCAACACTTGTTTTTCCTGTATTCCCATCAAAAGCGTAATAATATTTTCCTCTTTTTTCTGTTTTTGAAAGTGGAACAACATAACAAAATCTTCTATTAAAAACTTTCAAAATTAAAACAGGTCGAGTGAAGTCATTTCCTTTTCCATCTTCTTCAAATCCAATATTTTCTCCAATGTTACAAATCTACACATCTCTTTCTTTAAATCCAATTGGATAAGATTCATTGTTATTTATTCTTGTTTTGATAGGCATCCAAATTTGGTAATCTTTTTCCATTTTTTCAAAAATGGGCACGGAGATTGGAAACAAGTTCCTGCACTCCGACCCACTCGCTTCGCTCATGGGCGCGGAGAGAATCGAACTCCCTTCTCGCGGGCTGGAGCCACGTATAATACCAGTATACTACGCACCCATATTTTTATAAGAAAAACTAAGTTTTTATTATTTCTCTTTTTGAATAAATCTGTTTTTTATTACCCCAAAAATCCCAAAACAAATTAAGTTCTTTATAACCTTTCCCAATTGTAACTTCAGTTGTGCAATTACTACAAAATCCTGTTTTATAAGAAGGTCTTTCTCCTGCTCATTCTTGAATTTCTAAATAGATAATTAATTTATGCTCGCAATTTTCAGGGTCAACATTTTCTCCACGTGTCATAATTTTTGTAATTCTAAAGGAGTATTTAAATTTATCTTAACTTTTTCATCTCTTCAATTTCTTCAAAAGAAATAGCACAACCTTTGAATTTCATTGCATAAAGCAGAGCATCTAAAACATTGGGTCCTTTTAATTTTGATAAACCTTTTTTATATAAAACATAAACAAGTTCTGTAGAACGAATTACCTTAAATCCCTTGAAAATTTCATAATTACTTGATTTAATTTTTATTGAAGATTGTATTTTTCTTTGTAGAAGTTTTGTAAGGTTCTCTGGTTTTTCTAAAAGAACACGAATTGTTCTTTCATCAATTGCAAGCACATTTGAAACCTTTTTCTCATTTAATAAAACACTTAACCCAAGGCACGAACTTTCGCCAAGACCAAGAATTTTAACTTCTTTATCTTTTGTATAAAATAAACTATTTGCAACCTGTATAAATTCGTTTGTTTTTTTTGTAACATCAAAATCTTTTATTCCAATTGAAGCAGGAAGTTCAAGAACATTTTCTTCAAGAAGTTGATTTAATTTTAGAGCTTCAAGTTCAAATCGTTTTATTGTAATTGGTTTGTCAATAATCTCTTGTTTAACTTCTTGTGTTATTAGAAATTTTCCATCAAAGACCTTTTTCAAACTCCGCAATTCTTCAAACATGCCATTCATAGCAAAACTTATCAGCGTCCCTGAATCAAATATTATTGCTTTATGTGAAGTGTTCGGTTCAATGTTAAAAGGACGACGAGCATCCAATGAAATTGGTTTTTCCTTAATTTTGTTTTCTTGAGTATTCATTTTTTCTTAAGAAGATAATGAAAATTATATTTTTTAAAAAAATCTTCATCCTTTTTATTTAATTTATTATAAATAACAGAAATTCCTTTAAGTTCTGCACCAGTTTTTTCAATTAATCTTACAATGGCTTTTCCACTTTCTCCTGTTTCAAAAATATCATCTACTAAAAGAATTTTTTCTCCTTTTTTAATGGCATTTTTATTAATTCCCAAAACCTTTTTAGTTTTTGAATAATCTTTATATGGTTCTGAAATATCTTCTTTTAATAACCTCTCTTTTTTTAAAAGTGCAATAAAAGGCAATTTTAATTTATATGCAATTACAGGAGCATAAAATAATCCTTTAACTTCTGGAGAAATAACTTTTGTTATTCCTTTATTTAAAAAGGGTTTAATCATTTCATTTATGATTTGGGAATATAATTTTTGATGAGAAGTCATTAAATATACACTTTCTTTTTTTATTCTCTCTTTTAGTTGCTTTTCAAAATTCTCTCTTTTTGTTTTTTTGCCCAATTTCATTTTAATTTATTAGGAAGATGATTAAAATCATTCCATTTTTCCAATCTCCAGTTTTTATATTCTTCTGCATAAAAAATTTCACTTATTCCTGTTTCATGTTGAATAAATGGAAGTATCTTTTGATGATTAATATTAAACAAGATTGAGAATATAATTCTGTTTGTAAATCCATGCGCAATTATTAAAATTGTTTTTTCCGAATTAGGATTTTTTGTTATTTTTTCCAAGAATTTTTTTAAATCATTAAAATGTTTTTTTTCTTCTCCTTCAAAATATTTTTGGTCTTTTCTCATAGTTTTTGTTCTAAATTCATTTAAGGATTTCTCTACTTTTGATTTGAGTATAATTTTTCTTGAAACAATTTCTGAAGTTTGTTTTGCTCTATTCAAATCACTGCAGTAAATTTCATCAAATTTTATTTTCTTTAATTTTTTCCCGAGAAGTTTTGCTTGGCTAATTCCTTTTTTTGTTAAATTTGCATCTTCTCCTTCGTGTTCTTTTTCAGCATGTCTTACTAAGTAAATTTTCATCTTACCCAAAAATCTCCATTGCAATTTTAATTCTATCTTTAACTCCA
>CAYUQG010000036.1:1859-3569 GCA_964446915.1 Candidatus Woesearchaeota archaeon | reverse complement strand
CAAAAAACTTATAAACTGTTCAATCATTGAATTTTTATAGGGAGATATCTTAAACTTAAAATGGATTTACCAACAGATATGCAACACCAAGCAATGGGCTATGACAGGACAGCTACAATGTTTTCTCCAGAAGGAACAATTCTTCAGGTAGAATATGCTGAAAAAACAGTTCGACTTGGAAGTTCAAGCATTGGAATGATTTGTGCAGACGGAGTTTTTATTTTAGCAGACAAAAGAGTAAATGACATTTTAATTGCAAAACATTCTGCAGGAAAAATTTATGAAATTGATGCACATATGGTTGCAAGTTCAGCAGGAATTGTTTCAGATGCACGTGTTTTAATTGAAAGAGCACAGGTTTTGGCACAACAACACAGAGTAACTTATGATTCTCCTATTGAACCTGAACTTATTATAAAAGATATTTCAAATGTCCAGCAACAATTCAGCCAATACGGGGGTGCACGACCTTTTGGAGTTTCAATGATGATTGCAGGAATAAACAATAAAAAACCAGAACTTTATACAAGCGATGTTACTGGAAATTATCTTGCCTACAATGCAAATGCAATTGGGGAATATGATGAGAAAATAAAAACAAAATTAAGAGAATTGTATAAAAAAGATTTAACTTTGAAAAAAGGTGTGAAACTTGCTTTAGAAATTTACAAAGAAGTTCAAGGTGAAAAATTTGATATTAAAAGATTTGAAGTAGACTTTATAAAAAGTGATGAAGGTAAATTAAAAAAAGTTGAAGGTAGAGAAATTTTAGATTTTTAAAATGTGGCCAATAGTATTTTGTAATAATGGAATAACTCTTTCAAGTTTAGAAGAAATCTCAAAACAAATTTCTGAAAAATATGATTCTCTTCCAAAAAATCAAACTTGTCAACACAGCAAATATCCTGACAGAATGTATTGCGAAGAAAAACAAAGAATTCCAATGGTTGCAATTTGTGAAAGTTGTTCTGAATATATTTCAAGAATGAAGGATAAAAATTAAAATGCCAAACACAAAAGTAAATCAAAGATTTTCATTAGCATTCATTGGGGGGAAATTCAAATGAATACAATAGCACGAATTAAGCAAGCAGGAAAACATTTTGAAATTATTGTTGATTTGGACGAGGCCTTGAAATTTAAAAAAGGTGAAACAAATTTTCTCGAAGTTGAAGGAGATAGAATATTTTCAGATTGCAAAAAAGGAGAAGTTGCTTCAAATTCTGATTTAGAAAGTGCTTTTTCTACAATAGACATTCAAAAAATTGGTGAAAAAATTGTGAAAGATGGAGAAGTTTTAGTTACTCAAGAACATCGAGATGAAGAAAAAGAAAAAAAGTTTAAGCAAGTTGTGGACTTTTTAGTTACAAATTCAATGGACCCTCAAACAGGAAATCCTCATACTGCTGAAAGAATTAAAAATGCATTGCAACAAGCACATGTAAATATAAAAAATATTTCTATTGATTCTCAAATAAAAGAAATTGTTGAACAAATTAATTCAATTCTTCCAATCAAAATTAAAATCAAAAAAGTTAAAATAACAATTCCAGCAATTCAAACAGGAAAAGCTTATGGAGTTGTGAGCCAATACAAAGAAACTGAAAACTGGTTGAACGACGGAAGTTTGGAAATGATTGTGAATGTTCCTTCTGGATTAATTATGGATTTTTATGATAGGCTGAATTCTGTTACACATGGAAGTGCTAT
>CAYUQG010000036.1:0-1759 GCA_964446915.1 Candidatus Woesearchaeota archaeon | reverse complement strand
AAAACGTATAGAGTTAAAAAAAGGACAACATATTATCTAACTCTTTTAAATTAAAATGACGAGAAAAATTGTAATACCTGGAGAAGTAATTGAGAAAGGTGAAAACTTTTTGCCAGGTGAAGGAACTGAAAAAAAGGACGACGAAATAATTGCTCTTAGATATGGCTTAGCAGAAGAATCAAATCGTTTAGTTAAGGTTATTCCATTATCAGGAGTTTATCAACCTCGAAGAGGAAATGTGATTATAGGAAAAGTTGAGAATATTACTTTTAATGGTTGGATATTGGATATTGGTGCGTCTGAAACAGCGTTCTTATCTTTAATGGAAGTCCCAAGATATGTTAACAAAGGAGAACTTGAAGAAGTTATGGACATCGGAGACATGGCTGTTGCAAAGATTTGGGCAATAAACAAAAGAGGGATTGATTTAAGTATAAAAAGTAGAGGGTTAGGAAAAATAGATGAAGGAATAATTTTAAAAATAAATTCAAACAAAGTTCCAAGAGTTATTGGAAAAGAAGGAAGCATGATAAATTTAATAAAAGAACATACAAATTGTAATGTAACTGTTGGACAAAATGGAATTGTTTGGATTAAAGGCGACAAAATCGAAGACGAGCTTTTAGCAAAAAAAGCAATTCTTTTTGTAACTGAAAAATCTTTTATTGATGGTCTAACAGAAGAAGTAACTAAATGGTTTGAGGGGAAGGGGAAATAGAATGACAAGAAGAAATCTATTTACTTTAGTAGCTGTTTTAGAGGCTTTAGGGGAAGTACAACAGTTAGATAAAACCTTTAAAATAAATGATCTTTCTAATCTTGATAGAAATCAGTCTGCATCCCCACATTATAAATCTAAAATAAGATATCCTCAAAGAATTCATAAAGATGGCCAGCGAACATATGAACTAAAAAGGAGGGAATATAGCAAGAGATAAAATAATAAAGGATTATTCAGAAATGCATAATCCCCTAAAAATAATAATATTCAAGGAATAAAAATGACAACTAAAAAATTTGAACGTTCAGATGGAAGAAAGGTTGATGAAATTAGACCAATGGAAGCAAAAGTAGGAGTTGTTCCAAATGCAGATGGTAGTGCAATGTTTAGATTTGGAGAAACAATTGCAATTGCTGCTGTTTATGGGCCAAAAGAATATCATCCAAGAAATCAAAGAAATCCTGAAAAAGGGACTTTAAGATGCACATATAATATGTTAAGTTTTTCTGTTACAGATAGAATTCGTCCTGGCCCAAGTAGAAGAAGCACTGAAATTAGTAAAATTACTGAATGGGCACTTGAACCAATTATAATGGTTGATAAATATCCGAACACAGTTATTGATGTTCATATAAATATTTTGCAGGCAAATGCTTCAACACGTTGTGCAGGAATAAACGCTGCTGCAATGGCTTTGGCACATGCAGGAATTCCAATGAAAGATTTGGTTTCAAGTATTTCTGTTGGGAAGATGGATAAAACTTTAGTAATTGATTTAAATAAATATGAAGATTCTGATTTTAAAGAAGGAGAAGGTTCAACAGATATACCTTTTACTTTTACAAGCAAAGGAAAAATAACTCATTTACAATTAGATGGAAAAATAACAAAAGAACAATTTAAAGAAGCTATGCAATTAGCAAGAGAAGGTTCTAAAAAAGTTTATGAAGTTCAAAAAAAAGCTTTGAAAGAATCTTTAAAAACAAAATAAAATGGAAACAAGTAAAATAACTGGCGATAGAATAAAAAAATATTTAT
>CAYUQG010000035.1:0-3610 GCA_964446915.1 Candidatus Woesearchaeota archaeon | reverse complement strand
AAATATCTTATCTTTTAAGTATTGTTATTGTTCAGTATAAGATATTTATTTAAAGTATTTATATTTTTTCTTAATATGGAAGATTCTCAAAAACCAGTTTCTGAAAAAGAAAAAAGAATCAGAAAAATAACTCAACTTTATTATTCTAACCAAGAAGTTCAAAAAACTATTTTTGAATTTTGTCAAAACCGAGAAACAATACCAAGGTTTTTTGAAGGTTTTGGGAAACGACCAGATTGTTTTCAATATCCCAATGATATTTTTGAACTTGTAAAAAAAGGAGCAACTTCTTTTCATTGCTCAGAAGAAATTTGGCAAGATCCATTAAAACTTGTTACAGGAATGTCTGAAAAACAAGCAAATGAATTAAGAATAGGTTGGGACCTTTTGATTGATATAGATTGTAAATGGTTTGATTATAGCAAATTAGCTGCGATTTCAATAATAAATGTTTTTAGAAAAAATGGAATAAAAAATGTAGGAATAAAATTTTCAGGAAGTAAGGGGTTTCACATAATTATTCCTTGGAAAGCTTTTCCAAAAGAAGTTGCAGGAGAAAAAACTTCAGATAAATTTCCAGAATATCCAAGGGTAATAATATCTTATTTAAGATTTAGAGCAGAAGAAGAAATGAAATCCTCTCTTCCAGATGATTTTTATGAGCAATTTAAAGATATTGAAATAAAAAAAGGAATTAAATGTAAAAAGTGCAAGGAAGTTTCTAAAGAATACATTTTAACAGAATTCTTTTGCAAAAAATGTGGTGTGGGGGAAGAAAGAAAACTTGATTTAGAAGACGATAAAAAGTATGAATGTCCTGTTTGTAAAAAAGAATTTGAAAAAAGATCTTCTTCAGAATTTTATGAATGTTTAAATTGCAATATAACTTCAAAGCAGAATCAAAATAATTTTTCTAGATCTATAGAGATAGATATTTTTGATTTAATGGGATTAGATTTAATTTTAGTTTCTCCAAGACATTTATTTAGAGCACCATATTCTCTTCACGAAAAAACAGCTTTAGCAAGTGTTGTTTTAAATCAAGATAAAATAAAAGATTTTGAATTAAAAGATGCAGATCCATTGAAAGCTAAGATAAAAAAATTCATTCCTGATTGTGAAGAAGGCGAAGCTTCTGAACTTTTGCGTGAAGCACTTGATTGGCAAAAACACAAAAGTCCTAACGAAGAAAAAAAGAATTTTGATTATAAACCAATTAAAATTGAAATTAAAAATTTATTAGATACTAATTTTCCTCCAAGTATTCAAAAAATTCTGCAAGGATTAAATGACGGGAAAAAAAGAGCACTTTTTGTTTTGCTGAATTTTTTCCGTTCAATTGGAATGGATAAAGAAGAACTTGAAAAAAGGATTTATGAATGGAACTCTAAAAATCAAATTCCATTAAAACAAGGTTACATAAAAGCACAGCTTCTTTGGGGTTATCGAAACAAAGTTATTTTGCCTCCAAATTTTGATAAAGATTATTACAAGGGAATTGGAATTATTCCAACACAAGAAGAATTGCGTTATAAAAATCCTGTAAATTACATAGTGAAAAAATCTTTCCAACATGCTTCAGAAAAGAAAGTTAGGAAGAAGGTGAGGAAGAACGATAAATAATTCACAACAAATTTTAAAAACAACGATTAACTATATATTTCATGAAAAAAAGAGTGTTGGTTTTTGTATTTATTTTTTCCTTAATGATTAGCATGTCTTTTATATTTGCAGAAGACCTAACAGATGACGAAAAAATTGAATTAGCCTACGATTGTTTGGAAAATAAAATAAATAACACTTGCGAAGATTTAACATTAGAACAACAGATTTTTTCTTTGTTAGTTTTAGATGATTGTAAGGCAGAAGTTAAAGAAGCTCAAGATGAAAATTATTGTTGGCCAAATGGGGCATGCAAAACAAAAACAACAGCCCAAGCAATTTTAGCATTAGATGTTGCAGGGACAAAAACAGAAGATGCAGAAAAATGGTTAATGTCGCAAAATAAAACACCTACAGATTTAACTTGGTATTTGCAAATAGAAAGTCCAGAACAAACTTCCTGTGAAATTTCATATGGTTCTTCTAAATATACAATAAATATCGGTGAAGATAAAAAAATAGATTCAAATGCAGGAAACTGTTTAAGTTTAGCTCAAAGTGATTATTGGTTTGAAATTTATTCTTCATGTTATGATTATGAATTTGAAATAAGTTGTGATGAAAATTTTCAAACTAATTTACTTTACAAAGAAAGCGATTCTGTAACTATTCATGTTTCTCCTAAAACAAATAGTGAAAGTGCAGGTGGGATAACACAAGAAAAAATAAATTCACTTTGTTTTAAAGAGGGAAGTTCATGTAATTATGAAGCAAGTTTATGGGCAGCTTGGATTTTAAATTCAAAAGATTATGATATTTCTGCATATATGCCTTATTTAATAACAAAAGCAAAAGATAATGAAAAATATTTACCAGAATCTTTTTTAATTATTTTAGGAGAAGAAAGTTATCAAGTAGATTTATTAGAAAAACAAAAAAGTTTAGGATATTGGTTAGAATCAACAGATAAATATTATGATACTGCATTAGCTCTTCTTCCTCTTTATTATGAAAGTTTAACTGAAAAAGATAAAGCATTAGAATGGCTTTTGAATTCACAAGATTCAGAAGGATGTTGGCAAGGAAATTTAAGAAACACTGCTTTTATTTTATTTTCTGCATGGCCTGAAAAAGCTCCAAGTAGGGGGGGCAATGAAAATGGAAATGGCACAGATATTTATGCTGATTGTGAAGATCATGATTTCTTTTGCATGTCTTCTTTTGATTGTGAAGGAGAAATTCTTTCTGAATATGATTGTTTTGGAAGTGAAATTTGCTGTGATACAGATATTGTTTTAAAAACTTGTGAAGAAGAAGATGGAAAGGTTTGTGCTAATGATGAAGAATGTAGTATTTATGTTAAAGAAACTTTGGACACTCTTTATTGTTGTACAGGAACTTGTGAAGATTATGTAGCACCTGAAGAATCAGAATGTGAACAACAAAATGGAATTTGTAGATACAGCTGTAATGAAGGTGAAGAAACATCTTATTATGATTGCGATTCTTTAACAAATATTTGTTGTTTTCAATCAGAAACTCCTGAAAAAAATTTATTATGGATTTGGATTTTATTAATTTTAATTGTTCTTGTTTCAATTGGGATTATGTTTAGAGATAATTTAAGAAAGTTTTGGTTTAGGGCAAAATCTGGTTTTGGGAAATCAAAACCAACAGGTCCTGGAGGAGGTTCTGAGTTTTCTTCTTCAATAAGAAGACCAACAATTCCAAGAAGAATCTTTCCACCTTCTGATGAATCGCAAATGAGAAGACCAATGATGAGAAGACCTTCAAATGAACTTGACGAAGTTCTTGGGAAATTAAAAGAAATGGGAAAATAAAATGATTTTAAACTTTATTAAAAAAAACTTTTTTCTTTTAGGGATTATTTTTTCACCTATTTTCATGGGGAGTTTAATTTTACCAGATTTGTTTAGCTTTTTTTCTTCAAGTAATTTCTAATAAACTTTATTAACTCTATTTCTTTTTACTAATTATGAAAAATAAA
>CAYUQG010000034.1:0-4011 GCA_964446915.1 Candidatus Woesearchaeota archaeon | reverse complement strand
ATGTGGGTGACAGGGTTCGAACCTGCGTAAGCACTAAGCTACAGCCGCTTAAAGGCTGCCCGTTTGACCACTCCGGCACACCCACATAAAATTTAAAGAAATATCTAACTTATAAAATTATTGCTTGGGGTGTGACGCGAGAACTTCGGCCGAGCAAGTTCACGAGAAACAATTGCGAAGCCAATCATAAAAATCCGAGTGAGCTTGGGAGCAACACCCACATAAAATCTTGAATATGCTTTTGCTTAAAAATGTTGCTGAAATGAACTTTTATTTTTGTTCATAATCCTTAATAATTACAAAACATATAGTCATGAGAATAATAATTCTTTTAAATTGGCTGAAAAATAATAACAGGCAAAAATCCCATTAAAGAAAAAATCAAACATAAATTTCTTGTTCTGTGCCTTTTATAAAATTCCAATCTAATTTCAATAATTGTTTCACAGCAGGATTATTTGTATTTAATTTATATAAATTTGACTTCCCAACTCTTCTTGTTTTTATGATAATATTATTTCTTTCTAACTTATCCCAAAAAGTTTGTAGTGTTGAATAACTAACTCCTGAATTTTTTGCTATCTCTGTTAAAGGATAATCAAATAATTGGAAAGTTATAAGAAAATCTAAAACTTTCATTACGGGATTGCTCCCAAAAATTTCTACAAAGACTGTTTCGTTTTTCATTATATTTACTAAGTAAGTAAGTATTTAAATGTTTTGATTTATATTTTTAAATTCCAAAGTTAGAAACATTTAAATATATCCTTATTTTAAATTAAATATGAAATTTGATGATGAGGACAAAATTAAAGCAACTATTTTATATCATTTAAGAAGAAAAAAAGTTATTGGGGGGGTTCATACCTCTTTTGATACACTCCATAAAGGATTCCCTTCACATCTTGGGAAAGATATTAAAAAAATTGCCGAAGAATTAATTAGAGAAGGCTGGTTAACATCAAAGCCAACAAATCAGGGTCGGCATGTTTCATTAAACAAAGATAAACTTAAAAAAATTGAAGAGTTTATTAAAAAGATTTTAGGATATGATTTTTAGAATTTTCTTTCATCAATCCCCAATCGTAACAAAAACATATAGTCATGAGAATAATAATCAGTTTCATTGATTTTGTGAGGTATTAAACACAAAAAGGTATTTAAAAACAGGAAATTATTTTATTTTATGGGTAAAAATTATTTAGAGGAATTAAAAATATTAATTGAAAAATATAAAGAAAGAGGTTTTGAATGGGGAAAGCCAATTGATTATCTTGAATTTAGAAATGGCTGCTCTAAAAAAGAAATGGAGAAAGAAATACTTAATTGTGATAATGCTGAATTTGTTGAAAAACAAAAAGAGCAAGGAGAAACAAGATATAAGTTATATTTTGTCTATAGTTCAAAAACTGGCAGAGTTTATGTCTTGAAATTTACTGAGAAAATAAGAGTAATCACAGTCTATCCAATCGGAAGGCAAACATTAAAAAACTATAAGAGAAAGTTTAAAAAAGTCTAAAAATTTATAATAACCATGGCAATAAAAATACATTATAATGAAGAAGATGATATATTCACTATTTATAATGATGAACACAAACCCAGTGAAACAATTGAATTCTCTGAATTTTTAAATATAGATATTGATAAGGATAAAGGTGTTGTTGGATTAGAAGTATTTTATGCAAGTGAATTTTTTTCTGCTTTGAATAAAGTTATTACAAAACCTTTGTTAAAATCTATTGATAAGGTTTTAATAGAATGCAAGAATTATAGAAATAATTGGTTTATTGTTCTTGTGTTTGAAAAGGACGGAGAGAAGATAAGGGTTCAACTGCCTCCTTTAAGAAAAACCGAATATACAAGTCCTCTGATTGCTAGTTGTTAATAAATTTTTTGCCTTGAAATTTGAAAAGATAAAATAAGTTCATCAATCCCCAGTCGTAACAAAAACATATATTTCCGACGACATAAATGTTTTTAACTGAAGTTATTTTAGTTTAGTTATGGTGATGAAAAAGAGATTGCTTCTTAAATCTTTTTTTCAAACTTCTTTTATATTCAATTGCATGTATTATTAGAACTTTTTTATCTTTTGGGCAAGTAGCTATAGAAAAACATCTATTCCCACTTAACTTATAAAATAATTCATAACCCACATCTCCATATTTTAATGTCTCTTTTTCTATCTCAAATACTTTTTCAAATTGAGGAAATATTTCTAAAACTCTTTTGTGTTCTATCCCTTTTTTCAAAATCCCGAATTTATAATAATCAGTAAAAATTAGTTTTCTCCCATTTATTTTTTTAGAAATTATTTTATGAATCTCTTTTTTATCATTTATTAAAAAAACCATATTAAGAATTAATTTAGGACTGGAATTTTTGTGGATTGTATATTATAGGGAATTCTTTCTGTTTTATTCATGCCCTGCAAAATAAAATAAATAACATATCCGTCTCGGCATTGCTTAAACATTAGTTGAGCATTAGTTAAATTATTTAGTATTTTAGAATTCAATCCAAGGGATTCTATATAATCTGATGCTTTCCTTAATTCAACATTCGCAATTTTATTATTTGAAGTAAAGTCAATATTTAAATTTAAAACCCTTATACTTCCAACTATTACATCAGAATCCTTTTTGCAAGAAATCATAAGTCTGTCAGAAAAATCATCATACATAAAAGAACATTTTTTATTCATACCCAATAAAATCATTTCCAATTTAAAAATCTAACTATTTACCTCTTTCATTGAATTAGAGTAATAACAAAAACATATATTTCCGACGACAACAATACTTAAAATCTTGCTTCTTTATTTCCCAGAACTATTTGATTTTCCATATTCCATAATAAAGCCATTATAATCATCTCCCCACCTTGTATTGAACTGCTTGCTGAAAATTTTTCTATTTCTTTTTTAAATGCGTCTTTTGATCTATTTGAAGATTCTTCAGCTGTTTTCTTTTTTAATAATGAAATATTTAATTCATTTGAAGGTTGAAGGAAAGAACTAGCTATTTTATCTTTTAATGGAGTGGCTTCTCTTTCAGAATCTGTATAAAGCATAAAAGAATCCTCATATCCAATAAATGTCTCTGTTCCTTTTTTAATTGCTTCTCTCCCCAAAATTTTAGCAGAATTACAAGACAAAGAATAAATTATTTTATTTTTTAATAATCCTTCATTTTTTCCAGTTTCAATTAGCGACTCATCTTTAAAACCAGTAATGCAATTATCATTTCCATGCCCGTTAAAAAAGACCAATCTTGGATTTTGCTTTTTCAAATAACTCTCAACATTTTCTTTATTTACATTATTTCCTTTTACATCAATAAAGTCTATTGAATTTTTAGAAGCAAAATTTAATATTTCTTTGCTCCAATTAAATAAATAAGAAGTGACTGGGTCGTAATTAGGTCTGGTTATTAAAAATTTAACCATTCTAAATTTGTCTTATTCCTTTTTTTAACACTCTTAAATAATTCATTTGCATGGCAATAATCTTTTTTCCAATTTCATCTTCTTTATTTACATGATTAATTAAATCCAGTTTTGTTAAGGATTCTTTAGAATTTCCAATAAAAAGATTTATATTTGGTGGGAGTTTTGAAGATTTTATTCTAAATAAAACAATTTCTTTAATCTCTTTATCCACTTTTTCCTTTTTATCTTTTATTTCCATTTTATATTAAATCAAGTTTGATTAATTTTTTTAATATTTTGTCTCCTAATTCTGTTTCTTTGTCTATTTCAATATAAGCTACATCCCAACTTATGGGTTGTTTCTCCTTATCTTTTTCAAGAATTATAATAACATTCTTTCTTTCATTAATTGGAAGATTAGAATATATTTGCAAGAATTTAGCTTTTTCTTTTTCATTCATAGTATACTATAATCTTCTCAATTTAAAACCTTTTTGTTTTCTCTTTTCTTAAATAGATTATTAAAATACTCTTTCATCAATTCCCAGTCGTAACAAAAACATATATTTCCGACGACAA
>CAYUQG010000033.1:0-4233 GCA_964446915.1 Candidatus Woesearchaeota archaeon | reverse complement strand
TTATACAAAGAATATGAAAATCAAAAAAGGTTCTAAAGAAATTGAAATTAAAGTTAAGAAATGCAATTGGTTTAGAAAAGCATTTGGATTAATGTTTTGCCGACGAGAAAAGGCAAAAGCACTTTTGTTTGAATTTTCAAAACCTGTTCAATTTCATTTAACATCAATGTTTGTTTTCTTTCCTTTTGTTTGTGCTTGGTTGGATGAAAGAAATAATATAATTGATATTAGAAAGATAGAACCTTTTAAATTTCATGTTCCGTCGAGGAAATTCTATAAAAAATTTGTTGAAATTCCAATTAGTTCTCATTACAAAGAAATTATTCAAAATCTCGTCGGTGAGGAAAAGTTTAAAAAGAAATGTTACTTGAATAGTATATATTAATCAAAAGGAGGTGAAAAATGGGAAAAATTGTTGTTAAAAATGTAATTACAAGAAAGCCAGGTCATCTTTACTACGTTGATGGTCAAGGAAATGTTTGTGAAGCAAAAATGGCTAGAGGCGGAAAAAAGAGAAAGAAAAAAGTTGTGAAAAAGAAGCCTGTTAAGAAAAAAGTTGTGAAAAAGAAAAGATAAATCCTCTTTATTTTATTTTTATTTTTTAATTAATTTTATTTTATATGTATATTGAAATATACAAATTTTTTTAAAGAAGAATTTGTTATTTTCTGTATGGCAAAAACACTTATTTCAAAAACGTTTCGAAGTGAATCTGAAGATAAATTGGATGAGATGTTTAATCGATATGCTAAAGAAAAAAGTATAGGGCCTCAAGATAGAGTTAAGGTTTCTTTTGCAGTTATTTATAATGGGGCTACTACATACTTTAATAAATCAATTACATATTTCTCTGAAAAAAAAGAGTAATCTTAAAAACTTTAATCGCTTTTCTTTTTTATGTCAATAATTTTAGGAATTGAATCAACAGCACACACGTTTGGAATTGGAATTGTGCGTGATGGAAAAGTTCTTGCAAATGTTCGTTCAATGTATACAACAAAATCCGGTGGAATAATTCCTACTGATTCTGCAAAACATCATAAAAATATTTCTCAAGAAATTTATTTGAAGGCTTTGGAAGAAGCTGGGATTAAAGAATCTGAAATTAATGCAATTGCATTTTCTCAAGGTCCTGGATTAGCCCCGTGTTTAATTGAAGGAATGAAATTTGCAAAAAAACTTTCTGGAAAATTGGATACCCTAAAGGGCACAAGTAATCCACTTGTTGGTGTAAATCATTGTATTGCTCATTTAGAAATTGGGAAGATTGTTGGAGCTGGGAATTCTGAGGTTGGTTCACCGGTCATGCTTTATATTTCTGGAGCGAACACACAAGTAATTGCTTATGCGTCGGGGAAATATCGGGTTTTTGGAGAAACTTTGGATTTAGGTGTTGGAAATTTTATAGATACTTTTGCACGTTATGCTGGAATTGGTTTTCCAGGTGGGCCGAAAATTCAAAAGCTTGCAGAAAAAGGAAAAAATTATATTGAGCTTCCCTATAAAGTTAAAGGAATGGATATTGCACTTTCAGGAATTTTGACAAATCTTAAACAGAAATTAGGTTCGCTCCAAAATCGCTCACAAATAATTGGCTCAGTTCCAGACAGTTGTCAAGGAACTTCGCTAAAAAATAAATTAAGTGATAATAAATTTAAGCAGAGAAATCTGGCAAAGCCGATTTTAAATCAATTTAAATCAACGAGCGGGCAGAGCGAGCGAGATTATACTTTAAATGATTTAGCATTTTCTCTTCAGGAAACTGTTTTTGCAATGTTAGTTGAAACAGCTGAAAGAGCTTTGGCTCATACAGGAAAAAAAGAATTGCTTTTAGGTGGCGGTGTTGCATGTAATTCTCGTTTACAAGAAATGTGCAAAATAATGTGTAAAGAACGAGGAGCAAAGTTTTTTTGCCCTGACAAAAGTTTGCTTGTTGATAATGGTGCAATGATTGCTTATCTTGGGGAAATTCTTTTCAGAAAAAAAATATTTGAAAAAGATTTAAATAAAGTTGATATTTTTCCTAGGCAAAGGATTGACGAAGTTAATATAAATTGGAAAAATTGACTTCTTTTGAAATACGTTTTTTATGAAATAAAAAACATGGAGAACTGATGATGTTGAGGTTGGGTGGAAATAGTTATAACCTGTTTTCTAAACTTTTTGTAATTTCTCTTAGAAGTTGTTCTGTTGCCTTATATTTTCTATTAAAAAAGTCTTTTTCAAATTTTTCTGCTTGGACTTCGCAATGTCTTCTTCCTTGGCGATTTAAAAAGTTGAAACTTTCTTTTATAGTTTCGTCTGGACCTTGAAGAACAATGTCTACACCTACAAATTCTTCATAAGTGTATCCAACATCTTCTATAAATTTTCCTTGTAAATTTGCTTTTTTTATGTCTGCATTAGGAATTTTTTTTAATCCATAATATATTTCATAAATTTCTTTTATTTCTTTTGAACTTGCATATTCAATATCATTTGGATATTTTTCTCTTGGTTCAAAATGAATTTTTATTTGTTTTAAGAAGTCTTTATTTCTTTTAACCATATTTATTGATTCAGAATATTCTTTAAAAAGATTTATGTTATTAAAGATATACTTAGAAAGTTTTATAAACCAAAAATATTTCAGTTCTTTATCTGATGGACGAAGATTCAAATGAGGATGTCGTTCTCGGAAGTTTAAGATGACAGACATATATCAAATTATTGAAAAAGCACGAAGAACAGGAAAGATTGAGAAAGGAACAAACGAAGTTACAAAAGCGATTGAGCGAGGAACTGCAAAATTTGTTGTTTATGCTTCTGATGTTGAACCAAAAGAAATTATTCAACACATTCCTTTTTTATGTAAAGAGAAAAAAATTTTGTGCAAAGAAGTTGATAATAAACAAAAACTTGGAATAGCTGTAGGTATTTCTGTTCCTGCTTCATCTGTTGCAGTTATTGAAACAGGCGAAGCTGATGCAGATATTGTGGGGTTGAAGTAAAATGGTTGAAATTAAATTTTTTGAAAATTTGAAAGAAAAAATTAGTTTAATAGAAAATGAAAAAGATAAAAATAAAATGAGGGGGTTAATAATTGATGTGGTGGTTGATTTAGAAAAATTTTGTCATGAGGATAGTGTTCAAATTCATGGTGTATTGGCTGAAGCACGTGAAAGATGTAAAAAAGAAATCAACAAATCATATAACAATTAAAAATGGCAAAAACTCAGCAAACTAATCAAAAAAAACAAACTGGTTCTAAAGGAAGTGATAGAATTTTAGGAGAAGTTGTTCCTGCTGTTGTTCAAGAATTAATTGGTCGAACAGGTTTTAGAGGAGAAATTACGCAAGTTAAATGTCTTGTTCAGGAAGGAAGAGATAAAGGACGTTCAATGCGAAGAAATGTTAAAGGTCCTGTAAGAATCGGAGATGTTTTAGTACTTAGAGAAACAGAAATCGAAGCACGAAGAATTAAATCAAATGTTTCAAAAGGAGCATACACATGAACCAACTTTATTGGACGCTCGTCGACGCAGTCACTTCGCATAAAGGAGCATATAGTTAAAATGGAGAGGGATGTTAATAAGTTAGAAGAAGATATTAGAAAGATATTAAAAAATAGTGCTCTTGATACAGTTGTTGAATTGGCAGATTTGAATGAAAGTACATCCAACCAATTAAGAAAAGGATTAGGGTGTGATTATAATATTAAAGAAATAGTAAAAATTGGAATTAAACAAAGAAATTATACTTTACATATAAGTAAATAAAAAATGGAATGTCAATTAATTAAATTAAAAAAGATTTATCCTGCGCGGTTTTCGTCGGAGGCAATTGAAGAAATCGCTTACCTGAACAGGAAGGGAAAATCGAAAAAAACCGCAAGGTTGTTTTCAAATGCCTAAATGCAGTTATTGCGGAAAGCAGTATGATACTCACAAAGGTCTTACATATATTTTGAAAGATGGAACAATTTATTATTTATGTTCTTCGAAATGCAGGAAAAACATGCTTATGAAAAGAAGAAAAGTTCGTTGGATTTCTAAGAAAAAGAAAGTTAAAGAAAAAGAATAAAAACACCTAATTTTTTATTTTGTCGTCGATAAAACTGCCAAAAGCTTTATAAATCAAATTGATTTCTCTATAATGTAGATAGAATTTCTACTCATAAAATTCGAGTAATTTAACAAAATGTCAGAATATAAAGCAGATTCAATTAAGGTTTTGGAAGGTCTTGAAGGTGTT
>CAYUQG010000032.1:0-4602 GCA_964446915.1 Candidatus Woesearchaeota archaeon | reverse complement strand
CCGAGGAAACTAAAAGCATTTGTTTCAGGTTGCTGAGATTCTTTAGCAAAAGCCTTCATTTGATCTGCTTTTTCTTTTTGTTTTTCAAAGTGTGCAGTCAAATCAATAACCTTATTTCTGTTCTTATTAAACAAGCCCATGCTTAATAAAAGAATAACCTGTTTTTATAATTTGTTGTGATGATTAGAAACCTTTTTTAACACGTCTTACTTATTTTTTTCATGCCAGAAATTTATGAACTAATTGAAAAGGTGAGCCCATATTATAAAAAAAAAGCAGGACCAGAATCAGAGCACACTTTAATTTATGATTCAACAGCTGAAACACTTGAACCTGTTTACTTTTTTATTTTAGATTTAATGAATGATTTAGGACTTGCCCCTGAAAAATTAGTTGATAGTTTCACATCTTCACCAGGTTCAGGTCATTTTGCAGAACTTGGGCAAAGAGCGACAATAATGCAACAACAAGGTTCAAAAATTCTCGGAGATGTGAACACGGTTTTGCGAAGCGTGCTAAACATTATTTATGATTTAAAAGATTTCCGAATGAGATTAGAACATTATTCTGCTTTAACCTCTGAAAATAAAGAAAATTTGGAATCTGCAATTTTAAGTTTAAAACAAATTTGGATGGACAAAGTAGACATTATAAAAGGCAATTCTTCCCTTAAGGCAATGGGTCTTGGTCAAGCAGGTTTCACAACTTTAATAGATGCTTTTCTCGTCGTAAAAACTGAAAAAGATGTAGACAAGCTTGATTTGAATGATAGAATAAAAAGAATTCTTAAACCAAGAATTTTTGAATTTAATATTTGGGTTAAAGAATCTGAATCTGAATTAAAAAAAAGATATGAAATGGAAAAAACATATTTAAGAAGTCAGGTTAATAGTTTAAAGCTTTATTCTCGTTGGGCAAAACCCTATTTGAAAGCAGCATCTCAACTTGAAATGAAATCGCAAGACAGAAACGCAGCTCTTGTGAAAACTTTCAATACTTTATTATTAGAATTAACTTTATTAGGAAAGAAAAAAATAGATGTGAAAAGTTCTGCAATTGCAGGAGATTTACCGAGGGATTTTCAAAAATTAAAAACAAATAGAGATTATTATAGTTGTGTTTTAGCTCAATTTAATTTTAGAGGAATTCCCCAAAGAGCAGGAGGTCAATCTCATTATGTTTTTGGAGGAAGAACAGAAGTGACTTTCAAATCTTATGCTTTAAATCAAGATGAATTAGATGCCTTGGACCAAGAACTTGAAAAATCAGATGTTAACGAAGTCTTAAAACTTATCGAAGGTTCTGCAGGAGAAAGTTTAGAACAACTTCAAGAGGAAATTAATTTCTTTTTAGAAGAAAAATCGCCAGAAGAAAAATCTGAAAGGAAAATTTCAAAAGACGAATCAAATCCTTTTTTAGCTTTAATTGGAAAATACAACAATTCTTCTGAAGAATCTAAACCAAAAAAATCAGAAACAAAAGAACCAAAATCTAAAGATGTTTTTGTTGCTCCCGATAGTTGGATTGAAAAAGAGCATTTAAGAAAATTCGCAGCAGAAAGTGCAAAAGACACAATGTTCGGTTTATTTGATGTTTACAAAAAAGCTCACGGCATGGCAAGTTATACTTAAGGGGGAAGTTTGCTTTTTATTTTAAAATAAGAAATTCGTTAATTAGAATATGCTCTTATTATTGAATATGAAAATTTGTGTTTTGATAGTTTAGTTGATTGGTAAGGTTGTTCTGTTATTATTCCAGATATTTGAATTTCTAGTCCAGATTTAGTAGGTTTAATTTGTGCATTTATGTTTTTAAAAAAAATTCTTCTTTGGTTTCTATAATGATTAAGAGGGTCTACTAAAAACCATAATTTTTCTCCAAGTACTTTTTGTTTAGTTAACCCTATTTGATTAAGTAAAAAATCAAACTTGTTCTCTTCCAATGTATTTTTTTTAAAATTGAGCATATTTTTAATTTCCTTAATGATAATGGATATGCAATGTTTATAATCTTTTCGGTCATTAACTACTTTAAAGTTAATAGACATCTTGATATTTTTTTAAATAAATACAATTAAATTTTTTTAGAAATAAAATGGTGGATTAGCTTAGAAAATCTTATTTAATAAAGTATATAATAATGTGTATTTTCCAGCTATAAATATTCCTGTGGCAATATAGCGTTCGACTTTGTTTTTTGGATTGATTTCACTTTCTAATTTAACCCATTCAATCGCATTTTTATCCCCAAAATATGGAAGCATAAGTTTCCCAAAAAGTTTTGAAATATATTCTATACAATCAGAACCAGATGAGAATTCTTTCTTTATTATAGTTCCATCCTCAGAAAACTCAAGAGGATATTTCTCTGAGAAATGTTTTCCCATTATTTTTTCTCTAAAACTATTTATTCTATGTTCTAAATTTTTTTCCATAATTATTGTTATTACTTCAAAATTTATAAATCTATCGTTCGCCCACCAATTTTGAATTTTTACCTTTAGCATCGTTTCACTAAACCCTTTAACTTTCAACATCAAAACCCTTAAATAATTCTTATTCTTAATTTAATCATGCCAAAAAAAGAAATTAAAGAATCTGAATTAGAAGAAGAAGTTAATGAAGAAGTTGAAGAAGATGAAGAAGAAATAGAAGAAGAAATTTTTGAAGACGAAGATTCTGATTTTATAGATAAAAATAAATTTATAGAATTTATGCAAAATCCACAAGGTTCTTTTTCTACAACTTTAGAACAAGTAAATTCTTCTCAGGAAATTCCAATAAGTTTGGAACAAGATTTAATGCAATCAACAACTTTTGATAAAGGAAATTTAAAAGACGACCCTTTTAATTATTCAGCTAAAATAAATAATTCTGAAGACCAACCAAAATATCAAAGTTATGAAGATGAAATTTCCCAACCACACGCAACAGACCTAACTTCTCTTGGAATGAACTCTTCTAATCAAATGCCTGAAGTTGGATTTACAAATTCTCTAAAAGAATTTGAATCTTCAGCTCAAGAAAAATATAACCCTGTTAAAACTCAGGATATTTCATCTTTAGGAAAAGAAAATCCTTTTGAAAGAAAAGAAGTGAAATACAAATCAAGTAGAAGTTAATTCTGTAAAAGTAACCCTATATTGATAGATAATCAAAAATTAGTTCGCAATAAATTGCTCAAATTAATATAACTTCAAAATCGCCTTTGGCAGATTTTTCCGTAGATAAAATTGTTAATATGTAAAATTCTAATTTATCTTAATTATTTTTTTAAAATTTTGGCTTGACGAAGTTTGGCAAAATTTATTAATTGTGAACAAAGTGAACCAAATTTAAGTGTAAAACATGACAGAATATATATCTATAAATAAACAATCAAGCTTAATCAATAATTATATAAATTAGTTTTGTTTTAATTAATAATGGCAAAAGTAGGTGGTTATAAAATTAATGAAATTTATCAAGGAAGTTATTCTTCTTTAGACCCTGAAAAATCTTATTCAGATAATTTTACAGGTTATCATGCTACAGGAGGAAGTTTAGGAACAACCACAGATCCAAGAACAGCGAACATAATTAAAGATGCTTCTGCAAAACTTTCTTCAGGTATAAAACATATTGAATTAGCTTTAGTAAGTCCAGAAATTTTTGATTCTATCCCAAAACAACATTTTAAAGAAATGGGTCAAATGGGAAAATTACTTGGCACAGAAGTTTCTGTTCACGGTCCTGTTATAGACACTGCAGGAATAACTCAACAAGGATTTAGTGAATTAAATAGAGAATCTTCTGAAAGAAAAATTATTGAAGTTATTTCAAGAAGTAGAGAAATAAATCCAGATGGAAACATCCCGGTTGTATTTCATTCTGCAGAAGGAATTCCAGGTTCAGAATGGAAAGAAATACCAGATTTAGAAAGAGGAAATTTTGGAAAAGCAAAACAATTAATTGCAATAAATCGGGAATCAGGACAAATGGTTCCTCTTAAAGAAGAAAGAAAATTTTATCCTGGAAAAGAAACAAAATTAAAATTAGATGTTGAAGAAAAATTGCATAGAGGAGAAATAACAGAAGAAGAAATAATGCAAAACAAGGAAAAATATTTTGAAAAAATTCCTTTTGAACAAGGAAGAGTTTATTCTCCTGAAAGAAATTTAGGAGTTGCTAATCGTTCTGAATGGGATAATAAAATTTCTCAATTATTCTTTAATAAAGAAAGAGCAGATGAAATTCTTAATAACAATGCAGTTCAGATTCAACATTTAATGAATTATATAAATGAAGCAAAAAGGAGAAATCAAGAGGCTGATTTAACACCTTCTCAAGAACAAGCATATTCAAAATTTCAAGATGCTCAAAATTATTTATCTGAAATAAATACAACAGCAAATTCTCTTTTTAGTAAGGCCTATGAATATGGTGATGAATTTCAAAGAAAAAAATTAAACGAAATTAATGAACAATATAAAAAAGATTTAGAAAAAAATGGAAAAGATGCTGTTGGCCAATCAAGAGCAATGCACAAACTTTTGAGTTCTTTACAAGATTCTTCTATGGCTCCTGAAATGTTTGTCCCAATTGAAAAATTTGCAGTTGACCA
>CAYUQG010000031.1:0-4733 GCA_964446915.1 Candidatus Woesearchaeota archaeon | reverse complement strand
CCCAAAAGAACTTTTGTTCCTGTTTCTAAAAAATATTCTTTAAATTCCATGAATTCTAAAAGAAGAAAGGGTTTTTATATTTTTTTTAAAAAACGAACACGGGAAGTAAAAGACTCAACAGGTCCATGTGGTTCTTTTAAATATTCTTTACTAACTTCTTGAATAAACATTGGAACTATTCCATAAGTTTTTCTTACAGCATAATATGCCTTTGCATCACTATCAAAATATCCAAATGGTTCTGTCTCATTAATAAAAACAACAATTTTGCCTTCATGTTCTTTTAGCATTTCTGGTAACATTTTTATATAAGCTTTAGAATATCTGTTCATATCTTCATCTACAGTCATATCTTTCTAAATCAAAAACACTTTATATTCTTTATTATACTAAGAAATAATCTTTTATTTATATAATCCCCCTTAACCATTTCTCAACAACCCCTAGGCATCTCTTTTGATTTGGCCAAGTTAATTTTTTTAATGCCTTGTTAAACTTTTTCCAATCAAATGTGGAATGCTCTCTTTTGTCTAAAACTACTCTTGCTTTTTTTACTTCAACTGCATAAAGAACTTCAAATGTTTGACCAAGCAACCCTTTTCTATCTGCATATTTTTTGTCATGTTTGTATTTCCCAGAAAAATCAAACTTTTTTATTTTCAAAGCTGCCAATCCTGTTTCTTCTTTCAATTCTCGTTTCATTCCTTGCAAAAGATTTTCATTTTTTTCAATCCCTCCTTTTGGAAATTCCCAACCTTTCCAATGAAGCTTTCTTTTCAAGATTAAATATTTTATTTTATTATTATTTTTACAATACACAACAATAAAAATTCCTTTTCGATATTTCATTACAACCCCCACTTTTTGATTGCCAGTTTCAATTCTCCATGAGTTTTTGAATATTCTTTTAAAGAAATCTTTTTTAAACATGCATCCACAGCTTGTCGCATTGCTTTAGCACCTGATTCTGTTCCTAAAGGATGTCCATGAATTCCTCCACCAGCTTGAAGAATAACATCTTTTCCCATGAACTTTATAATTTTTGGAACCAATCCAGGATAAACTCCCCCAGAAGCAACAGCAAAAACCGGCTTAACACCAAACCATTTTTGTTCTAAATATTTTTTTGTTTTTTCTGTGGAATCTGATTCAATTTCTTTTTCAATATGCAGAATTTCGTCCTTGCCTCCAGACATTTTTCCATATGCTGTTCCAATGTGCAATGTGTCAACTCCAACCATTCTTGCAAATTGTGCAATTATTTCCATACTCATTCCAAAACTTTTATCTCTGTCAAGCATTGCATGACCTGCCCGATGTGCATGAATTGGGAGCTTTGTAAAATTACGTGCTGTTTGTAATCCTGCCCAGCCCAAAGTTAAGATATCCAACATAATATAATTTCCTCCTCGCTCTTCAACAAATTTGATTCTTCTTAACATTTCTTGAGTTTCTGCAGTGCAATTAATTAAATAAGCTTTTTTTTCACCTGTTTTTTTCTCTGCAATTTTTCTCATGTGGTTTGTTAAAATAAATCTTTTTTTAAATTCATTAAAATTTTGGCTTGTTAAATTTTCATCATCTTTAACAATATCACATCCCCCTAACCAAGAATCATATGCAACCTTGGCGTGCTTTTCTTCACTCAATCCAACTTTTGGTTTCACAATTGTTCCAACCAATGGTCGATTTTTTATTTTCAACATTTTTCTAATTCCTTTAATTCCATATTGCGGTCCTTTAAAACTTTTCAACATTTTTTTTGGAATATCAATGTCTTCCCAAAATAGTTTTTCAACAGATTTCATCCCAAAAATATTTCCCCCAATACTTGAAAGAATTTCAGGAAGATTTCCAAGTTCAAAAAGTTCAATAGGATAAGCAATTCTAATTCTTGAATTTGCAGAATCAATATAGAAAATTTTTGGGGCAAGTTTTTCTCCAATTCCTTTTTCCATTGTTTTTATTTCTGTCCATGTTCCAATAGAACTTTCTCCTGCAACAGCGTCGGCAACTTCTCGTAAGCTTTTTCCATTTGAAGGAACAACATGATATTGACAAATTACATCTGTTCTTTTTGGTTTATATTTTAGATTTATGAATGTCATTTTATTTTATGTTTTTTCTTCCAATCTTCTTTTAAAATTCCCCAAATATTTAAGTCATGTGTTTTACTAGTTGCTTTAGATTTATCAGCTTTTCTTAAAGTTCCTTCTAATTTTAGACCTAACTTTTTTGACATCTCGTTAGATGCTTTATTTTCAACAAAAGCACGAGATTCTAATCTTCTTAGTTTTAATTTGTTAAATGCAAAATCATTAACCGCAATTTTTGCTTCAGTTGCAAATCCTTTTCTCCAATAAGGTTTTGCTATCCATGAACCTGTTTCAGCAGTTTTATTTTCTAAATCTAATTTATGCAATCCAGAGCCCCCAATAACTTTTTTTTCAGATTTAAGTTCAATTACAAAAGAATATTCTTTTTTTTTCTTTTTAGAATTTTTTATTTGTTTATCTATCCATTCTAAAGCATCCTTTTTTTTATAGGGATAAGGAACAGAAGAAATATTTTTTGAAACTTTTAAATTTCCAATTCCTTCAACAATATCTTTCCAATCGCTTATTCTTGGAGTTCTTAAAATCAATCTTTTTGTTTCAAGTTTCATATCCTCTTAACCTCAATTAATAAATTAGTAACAAGAAGTTTATAAAATTATTCTAAATGTTTTGTGCAATTTAATAATTTTAATTCTTAAATAAATTTATTATCTTTTTCCTTAACTTTTCACTTTCATCGACAGAATAAAAACCTTCAATTTTTCCTAAAAATTCTCTTTTTGAAAAGGCTAAAAGAGAAGGGATCTTTGAAATAGTATATTCCTTTAGAAAATTTTTATTTTTTACTTCTAATTTTTTGAAAAAGATATCCTCCCCCGGGATTAATTTGCTTATAGTGTTTGACCGGAGTAAACATTTTATTGAATCTTTATTAAACAATTCAATTAAAACCTTTTTCTTTGAATGTAAAAGGAAATTTTCAAGAGACTCTTCTTCTAAAAGACAGTCAGGGTCTATTGGCTGTGCTCCATACCTATCTACAAACAAATCTGAAGCCTTTCTTGAATCATTTTCTATCTCTTTTTCCAGTTTTTTGTATTCTGAATTTGTTTTTGCTACATGTATTGCATTTACTGGGCACCAATTTACACATTTCCCACAAGAAATGCATTTTGAATTATCTAATACTATTGAATTTTTGTCTTCATTCCAACTTATTGCTCCTGTTGGACAAATTTCTACTCCCCCACATTCTTTTGCATTGTCACAAACCTTGAAATTTATTAGTACAGCCATGATTCTATCAAATAATACTAAGTGTTTTATATTTTAAATCTATGAATGTCATTTCTTCTTAACCTCACTTCCTTCTTTTGTATCTTCAATAACATAACCTAACTTATTAATCTTTTCACGAATCTCATCAGATTTTTTCCAATTCTTTTCTTTCCTCGCATTTTCTCTTTCCTTAACCAATTCTTTAACTTCTACAGGAATTTCAATTTTTTCTTTTTCTAAAAGTTTCAACCCAAAAACTTCATCCATTTTTTCAATTGTTTTAATTTTTCCATTCGCTTTTTTATCCCGAACTAACTTCCATAAAACTTGTAAAGCGTTCGGAGTATTCAAATCATCATTCATAGCAGATTCAAATTCTTGCAAATATTTTTTATTAATTTCCTCACAATCTTTTATTTCTGAAATCAAATTTTTCAAACGAGTATAAGAATTTTTTGCAGTTTCCAATTTTTGTTTTGAAAAATCAATTGGTTTTCGATATTGAGTAGAAATAAATAAATATCTCAAAATTTCTGCATTATACTTTTTTAGCATATCTTTTATAGTTGAAAAGTTTCCAAGGGACTTTGACATTTTTTCTTTGTTGATTTTTAAAAATCCTGTGTGCATCCAAAATCTCACAAGAGGTTTTTTCCCGGAAATTGATTCCATCTGTGCAATTTCTGCTTCATGGTGTGGAAAAATTAAATCTGTTGCTCCTCCGTGAATATCATATTGTGCTCCGAATTTTTTTTCTGTTATCGCAGTGTCCTCAATATGCCAACCAGGTCTTCCGTTGCCAATTTCTGTCATCCAAACCGGCTCTCCTATTTTTGAAAACTTCCAAAGGCAAAAATCTCCTTCATTTCTTTTTTCTGGATTTTCATCTATGCGTGAAACAGAATCTTCATTTCCAAGACCAGTTCTTCTTGCAAGTTTCCCATAATCTTTGTCTTTACTTAAATCAAAATAATACCCATCAAAAATTTTATAAGCATAACCTTTTTTTAAAAGTCTTTTTACCTGAGAAATTATTTCTTCAATATAATCTGTTGCTTTTGCATATTTAGTTATTGAATTAACCCCTAAACTTTTCATATCAAAAAAATATTCTTCCCTGTATTTTTCCGTTAGCTTTTTCCAATTAATACCCTCTTTATTTGCTCTTTTAATAATTTTGTCATCAATGTCTGTAATATTTTGTAAATAAAAAACCTTATAACCAAGATACCTTAAGTATTTTACAATCATATCAAATTGAACATAAGTTTTTGCATGCCCTATGTGAGCAAAATCATAGACTGTCGGCCCGCAAACGAAAAAATTCACTTTCTTATCATGTATAGGTTTGAAAACTTCTTTTTTTCTTGTTAAAGTATTATAGATTTTTAATGGCAT
>CAYUQG010000030.1:0-4753 GCA_964446915.1 Candidatus Woesearchaeota archaeon | reverse complement strand
TTTTTAATGAAATGCTCAAAAATATCAAGAGAATCACAGCCACAATTATAATTATTAAAGCAAATCCTACCATTTCTTCCTGTCCTTTTTTAGAGGATAGCAGAGAAAAATTTTTAATTTTTCGACCTTGTGCTTTTTTATCTGTCATTGTTCTTGTATTTTTGCAAGTGTTTTTTAATTTATTTAGTTTTTGATTGAATGTTTGTTTGCCTTAAATTTGCTCACTCACTTTGTTCGCTCGGGTTTATTTAACTATTAATAACTTTAAATCTGGTTTGCAAGTGATAGTTTTATCTAATAACAGGATTTTGTATTAATAATTTATCAATTCTCGCTGAAAGCGAGACAATTTAAGTTAGCGATTTCATTTGTTTTCATATGCTACCATAATTAAGGCAAGCTCACATTTATTATATGGTTGACCTTCAGAAGATTCTTTTCTGCATAAGGAAACAAAATTTGGAACATATGTTCCTGTTGTTTCTTGTTCTCCAATTAAAATCCTGTTACAATCAGGGTAATTCTCAGAAGTACAGATTTCATTACCTTCTGGATAAATTTTCCTTATTTCAATATTTGAAACCCCCCAAAAATTAGAATATTTTGAAATATCTTTTTTCAAGGCCATAACTTTGTCAGAATCAATACAATCAACTTGATTCCCAAATGATTTTCCACATGAAAACTCAGGCGAGTTTGCTATTTTAGTTGCAAGCATCATTGCACCTTCTTCAGCTAAAAGATTTGCAGAACCTTTTGCTCCAGACAATCTAAAAGCCAAGACAAAGATGCTAACCAATGCAAAAAATAAAGTTACTGCTATCAACATAAATGCCATTTGTTGTATTTTTAATTGTGCTTTTTTCATTTTATTTTTATGGGTTCAAATCGTTGAAAATCGGATTCCGTACTTCGAGGAAGTTCTTTAAGACCTACTTGGTCAAAAGAAACCAGTGGGTTTCTTTTATTTACCATAGTCTGCATTGAACATACTCATTTTTAATTTGAAGATTTTCTGCAAGTTCTGTAATTTTTTCTAAATCTAATGTTGAATCTAAGTTTTCTGCAAGATTAATTAATTCTGTTAAATCAGGACTTAATTTAAGTTCACAATTTTGGGTTAAAATAATATTTTCTTTTTCTTTGTAAATTTTAGCAAGTTGAGAAGTTCTTTGCATCAATCTCTGAATTTGGCATTCATAATTTTCTTTATCTGAAAAAATAGCAGCATACATTAAAGCATCACTTTCAAAAACCATTTTCTTTGAGTTTTTCTTAACATATTTCCCATCATAATCCACATTAATTTCGCACAAAGCACTTCCAAAACAAACATTAATTGAATTTTCAGGGCATTCTTCAACAGCAAAATTTAATAAAGGATTTTGTGCTTTTAAATTTGAAATTTCCTCTTCAATTTCTTTAGGAGCATTTTTGAAACAATAAAAATTAGATGCAGAGGTTAAATAAATCAAGTCTCCTACTTTGAAAGGCATTTCAAAAGGTTTTGAAAATAAGTAAAATTTTTTTCCTTCAACAGGA
The DNA here is from genome assembly GCA_964446915.1 of Candidatus Woesearchaeota archaeon. GTDB lineage: Archaea > Nanobdellota > Nanobdellia > Pacearchaeales > GW2011-AR1 > JAHILJ01. The sequence goes on along the minus strand of CAYUQG010000030.1, from coordinate 3,211 downwards.
TTTGTTGAGAAAATATATTTGTTTGAAATAGAACTCCCTTCTGATGATTCAGACCATTTGTTGAAGCTTTTTTGTGAAACAGAAATTGTTTGACTCCCGAATTTAGTATAGTTTTCACATTCATTGTAAATCCGAGTTTCTCTTGGAAGATTCATGCTTGTAACTGTTGCTGACTCATAACCAGTTTCTAACGGGTTTAACAAAACCTCAATATTTTTTGCTGTTTCAACATCTAATTGATATTTATTACTACTAATCATTTTTGTTGAAGCATAAATCGCAAGAAACAAAATAAAAGCTCCAACAATTATTGCAAAAAGCCAGGAAAACGAAATTTGTAAATATGCTTTTTTCATTTTAATTTTGTATTACATTTACTAATATTTGTCCATATTCTTTTTTAAGTATTATAGAAATTTTATTATTCTTAATTTCAGGACAAAAGGGGTCAGAATTTCTTAACATTTCTTCAATATTTATATGCTCTATATTAGTTCGTAGTAAGACATAACCTTCTTTATCTCGGGCAACTAAATTTTCATATTCATCCTCAATAAAACAAATACTTTTTGTTTTTGAAGGTACTAAATATTCAAATTCTTGTGAACCTTGTGAACCCCCCCACATTTTATCAATATCTGATTTTAAAGAATCTGCAAATTGATTTATTTGAATGTTCTGTTGCAGGTCTAAGAATTTTTGAATAGCATAAAACGCAATCACAATAAAAATAATAATTAAAATAATTGAAAAAATCATTCCAAAAGACATTTTCATTTGACCCCTTTTTGTTTTCATATTAGATTTACTCCCTTAAGATATTTCCTTGCATTTTGTTTAAATTTTTCACCTTTTCCAAAATTTTTAAAAAGAGAATTACTTGCTTTTATTTGAGAATCAATCAACATTTTTTGTTGAGAAAATAATTTGGAATTTTCTTTTAACTTTTTAGAGTAAAGTTCAACATAATTCAAGTTTGTTTTTGGTATTTTTTTAATTTCCATTTTCAAGTATTACTTTTTTATATTGGACAAAGTTTTCTTTTTTTAATATTTCTGAAAAAAAGGTTCTCAAATGTTTAGCATCTGCAATATCTTTGTCTCCCTTTAAGATTAATTCTTTATATAAAATTTCAAATTCAAGTGGAGGAATTTTGAATTCAAAATTTTTAATTTTAATTTTTTGTGGATTAGAAAATTCAAAGAATTTTAATTTCCTTGATTTATCTATTGGAACAAATTCCATGTTTGGGAACATTTCATTTTTTCTTGCAAATCGTAAACTTTCTTTATTTTGGATATAATTGTAAAGTTCTTCTGGTCTTTCTCCTTGATAACACCAAAACTTTTTTTGTAATTCCTTATACAATTCATAGAATTTTTTTCTTTCCATAATTGGAACAAGAATATCCACATCTTCTGTTCCTCTTGTTCTTCCAGTTGCAATGCTAACAAATCCACTAACAATTAAGTAATCAGAATGCTTTTTTAAAACATCAAGAAATTTTTTAACAAATTTATCTAATTCATTCAATCCTCGTTCAATAATAATTGTCCCTTCTTTTATTTGATATCCTCTTTTCATATATTAATTAGAAAAATCAGACTTATAAGTTTTATTAAAATTCAGAAGGTCGCACAACCAAACTGCATTCATTAGGATATGGTTGATTATTGTATTCATCCTTACATTTAATATTGTACTCTTTATTTGTATCCCATGTTTCAGAATGTTCAAGATTATTACTGGTCATCATTTCAAGCCCGTCTTCAAATTCATAATTGCAGTTATCTAAACTATAAACACATTCTGCTTTTTCATTTGTAATAATTTTCAGATAATTACTTTCATGAAAAGCTCTCACGATTATTGGGGCTTCTCTATCTGTTTCGATTGTGAAATTAATTTCAGCTGTGTCTGAATTCCCTGCCACGTCCGAACATTTTATGTAATAATTATATTGCCCAAGTCCAAAATAAAGTTTTTGAATGTTTTCATATAGATAATTATTACTTCCTCCATTATAAAAGTTATAGAAAGCTACATTGTCTGAACTATAATCACACATAGCTTTTCCTTCTTCTGCTCCTGAAGAGGTTTTAACTTTTAATGTTGCTGAAATTTCATTTGAAGAATCTTTTATTATTGCTCCGCTTTTTTTATCATTAATAGTAACTTCGTCAATATAAAGTGATTTTGTTCCTTGTAAGGTCAATACATATGATTTTTCATTTGCAAATTGTTCTCCTTCCATTGATGAATCCCACCAAGGTTTATCTTTACATCTTATATAAAAAATATTTTCAGCATAATTTTTAATTCCTGTTAATTCTCCTGAACAACCATAAACTCCTATCTTGTTATGAAGATAATCTTTTACATTTAAAGAACATTCACTCATGTTATAATTCATTTGTTCATAACCCAAATCTGCATGGTCCCATTTACAAGTTGCTGGTTCATTTGTATAAACATCTAAATTTACAGAAGATTGATTATATGAAATATATGAAATATCATCATAGCTTGTTCCTTTTATTATTGGAGCATCTGTATCTGGTCCTTCTTCAACACAAAATGAAACTAAGAAATGCAATGGGTTTTCATTTCCGTTTCTATCTGCACATTTAATAAAGAAATCATAATTTCTTCCTTCTTCAATTGATAATCCTGCTGATTCTAATGCTTCTGTGCTTGCTGTTGCAGTATTTGGAATAAACATTGTGTGGTTGATTGTTGCAAATCCTCCTTCATCAAGATAATTTGGCATACTTTCAAAATTTGGTTGTCTTAAATAATCCCATCTACAATAAGCATATTCATCTGTTTGAATTCCAAATGTAAATGATGAAAAAGCAGGTAAACAGTTTTCTTCACCATCTGAATCAATTATTTTTATCCCTCTTTCAGGAGGAGATGTTGCTTTGTTTTCAAACTTTTTATATTCAAATTCTTCATCCAAAACATTTTCCAAAATAGAAATTATTGGAGGAGTCATATCTCCTTCTCCATCCCAAGCACATAAAGCATATTCAGAACCTGGATTAATTATTTCACATGATTTACCAAAAGTTTTACATTGATATTCACTGCATCCATATTCAAGGTCATTACACTTTTCGCATTCTCTTCCACCATAAACAGGTTGCCAAACAGAAACTTTGTAAGATATAATATCTTGTGAAAATACATTTGCACTAATTGACCATAC
>CAYUQG010000029.1:0-4828 GCA_964446915.1 Candidatus Woesearchaeota archaeon | reverse complement strand
CTTCATTATCTGTCATGTTTTGTCTAAAATTAGTCAATTTATAAAATTATTGTTTGCCGAATATTTCTTCTCTTGCTTTTGTCAACATAATTTCTTTTACATATTTATGAATTTCTGCATTGTATTCTCTCAGTCCTAAAATATTTCCACAATATTTTCCTTCAGTACAAAAACCAACATTACATTTGGGTTGTAAAAAATAATCTAGTTGTGGAATATAATTAGCAATAATTTCTCTTTTTTTCCATGAACTTGCTTTTCTTTCAGGTTCACAAGTACTACATAATCTTAATGGAAGTTCTAAGTCAATTAAATTTAATAAGTCATATTTTTCAAAAGTTCCAACACGAATGTTTTTTGGAACAATATAAAGAGCATCTCTTTTTTCAATTCCTGCATTTAACATTTCCTTATAGAGCATTAATTGTTTTGCTGTATGGTAAACATATGGAAGAACCAATTCATTTTGTTTTTTTAATCTATCATCTACAATTATTGTTTTTTCAACTTGTTCTAATAAAGGTAAAATATTTCCAGAATTTCCATAAACAAATTTTATTTGTGGCCATAATTCAGAAATGTTTTCAGCTGCTCTTTCTACTGCAAAATAAATAGATTCAACATTTTGTTCTAAAGTCCCATGTCTTTTTTGTTCAGACCAAACTCTCCAAGATAAAGAATCTAAAATTTGAACTTCTATAGCAGAATTATAATTTTTTGAAAATTCGCTTAATTTAAACATCATTTCTTTTGATTTTTCAAGTATTTTTTCAGGTTCTAAAATTTGCCTTGTAGATTCAAATATTTGTTCTAATTCTTTTAAACCTTTTTTAAAACTAAGTGAAAGATGCATGTTTGTTTGAATTATTTTTGAATCAATCAATAAACCATTTGTTTGTATTAAATCTTTTATATAAGATGGAGATGAAGGGTCTGTAAACACAGTATAATGTTTGTAAGTATCTCTTGGAACTTGTATTCTTTGATTAAACATTATATCCATTCCACTTTCTCTTGTCAAATCAAAAAAAGAATCTGTTAAAGAGTGAATTTCTCTTGGAACAAAGTTTCCATTTTCATTTATTTTATCTGCTTCTGTTTCAAATTTTAATGTTGTTAAAGAATCTAAGGGAACAACATAAAATAAATTTGCTGGATTATTATATGGAATAATTTTATTAAAGGTTTCAATTCCATCCCTTGCTCCAAATTTTTCTTTGAATTTTGCAGATAATTCTAAAACTTCTCTGGATATTTCTAAATATTTTTTCAGTAGTGTTCCGTGTTTTTTGTGTGTTAAAGCTGTTGGAATAACTATTTCTGAAGAAGTTGTTTCTCTTCTCCTACTACTTGTGGCTAATGATCTCGAATAAACTAAACCTGTTAATCCAGAATCAATCATTTTTGTCCCAGTTAATCCAATTGCAAGAACAGGAAGCCCCCCTAATGAATGTCCTCTTGCTATTCCTGTTGCAGACTTTTTAAATTCAATTTCTCTTAAATCTTCTTTTTCAGGATTATTAATATCATCAAGAATTTCTTTTTCTAATTGTTCAAAATCCATTCCTTTTGAAACAAGGGATTGAGCATAAGGAATTAAATCATCTGCACCTAAAAAATTCCTTCCATATTTTTCTAAAAATATTTTTTTTAATGCTTTATTCCTTATTTTTTTATTTGGTAAAAAACCTAAAGAAGTTATTTTCAAGTCATCATCTGTTGTAAATTCTTGTCCATCAATTTTTATCGTCATTTTAACTCAAACAATTTTCTTTTTATAAATTAAATTGTGTTAGAACACATACTTTAAAAAAAGTTTTTATCCACAACCACCACCATCAATTTCACCACAATTTAAACATTTTGGGTGATTGCATCCTGTCATATTTATTATATATTTTTTTAATTATTCTCCACAACCTTTTGGATTCTCCCAATCACACACAGAACACACTTCCATACAATTTCCTTTTTTTATCATTTGATTTCCACATTGAGCACAAAATCCGCCTGCTGGTTCTGAAGATTCTTTTTCATCATCTTTTTGCTTTTCTATTGCAATTTTAACAGGAGAATTGTTCTCTATTCCATTTTCATTATATCCCTTAAGGAATTCTTTTCCAAGGAATTGTGCAATATAATCTACTATTGAATCTGAGGTATGAATTTCAACATGTCCTTTTGTAATTCCATAAGGTTCAAATTTTTGATGCCTGAATTTTTTAACATAGTTTTCTAAGGGAACACCATGTTGTAAACCCATTGAAACAGAGATTCCTAAAGCAGCCATAAGCCCCTTTATAGTGCTCCCTTCTTTACTCATATCCATAAAGGTTTCTCCTGGAGTCCCATCCTTATATTTTCCAATAATAAGATATCCTTCATGTCCAGCAATCTCAAATTTATTTGTGCAAGAATCCCTTATATCTGGAAGTTTTCTTCTCACAGGTTTTATTTTTTCTTCTAATACTTTTTTTGAAAAATTCAATGGTTGAATTCTTTTACTATTATCTCTGTATAATGCAACAGATTTAATTCCCATTTTCCATGCATCAATGTAAGTTTGTTCCATCTCTTCAACAGTTGCTTCTTCTGGAAAATTTACTGTTTTTGAAATTGCTCCAGATAAAAATGGTTGAACTGCTGCCATCATTTTCAAATGCCCCATAGGAGAAATTGTTCTCTTCCCATATTTTGGTTTATTAGAACAATCAAATATTGGAAGGTGTTCTTCTTTTATGTATGGAGCTCCTTCAATTGTTTCATGCCCATTAATATAACTATCTACTTCATTAATCTGTGTTTCAGAATATCCTTTTTTCTTTAATATTTTTCTTAATTCAAGGGGTTTTTCTTTAATCTCTTCTAATTCTTCTAATTTTACATGTTGGGGAGTTCCTTCAAAATTATTTCCAGCAATATACTTTTGAATTTCTTCTATTTGTTTTTCTTTGTATCCTAACATTCTTAATGTTGGTTCAACAGTTCTGTTTACTAATTTTAATCTTCCTCCACCAACAAGAAGTTTTGTTTGAATTAATCCTATTTCAGGTTCTATTCCTTTTGTATCACAATCCATCATAAATCCAATTGTTCCTGTTGGAGCAAGAACAGTTGCCTGAGAATTTTTAAACCCATATTTTTCACCTCTTTCAAGAACATTATCCCAAATTTCTTTTGCTCGATATAGAATGTTTTCTAATCCATTAGGTATTTTCTCTATCTGTATATTATTTAATGCATCTTTATGCATTTTTATAACTTCCAACATTGAATTTCTATTTTTTTCAAATTCTTCAAAAGGACCTAAATCTTCTGCAAGTTCAGTAGATACTTCATAAACTTTTCCAGTCATTAATGCAGTAATAGATGAAGCTATTGCTCTTGATTCATTAGAATCATAAGGTAATCCTAAAGACATAATTAAGGAACCTAAATTTGCGTAACCCATCCCTAAAGGACGAAATTTATTAGAGTTTTCTGCAATTTTTTTAGTAGGATAAAAAGAATTATCTATTTCTAAATCTTGTGCAATTGTAGTAATTTTTATTGAATTTTCAAAGGCTTGTGTATCAAAGGAACCATTTTTCATAAATGCCATTAGATTTTGTGAAGCAAGATTACATGAGGAATTATCAAGAAACATAAATTCTGAGCAAGGATTTGAAGCGTTTATTATTCCTGAATCCTTACAAGTATGCCATCTGTTTATTGTATCATGAAATTGTATTCCAGGATCTCCACAGAAATATGCTGCTTCTGCAATTTCTCTTAACATTTTTTTTGCTTTATATTTAGGCATTTCATTAATCATATCTTTATTATGAACAGGAATTGTTTGCCATTCTAAATCTTTTAAGGAAGCATTCATAAATATATCACTTGCTCTTACAGAGATATTTGTATTTTGATAATTTACACTTTCCTGTGCCCTCTGCCAAGGAATTCCATTATCAATTAAAATATGCAATAATTGTTCTTCGTCTTTTTTAGAGTGTATAAATTCCTTAATATCTGGATGATTCACATTTAAAATATCCATCTTTGAAGCTCTTCTTGTTTTTCCTCCAGATTTCACAATTCCAGCTACTTTATCAAAAAATGCCCAATAAGCTAAAGGACCAGAAGGTTTTCCTCCACCACTAAGTCTTTCTCTTGAAGATCTAAGAGTAGATAAATTTGTTCCAGACCCAGAACCATATTTAAAAAGTAAGGCTTCTATTTTTGCAAGTTCCATTATTCCTTCCATAGTATCTTCTACATTTTGGATAAAGCAAGCTGCGGTTTGAGGATAAATTAATTCTTTTCCAATAGGGAGAGGAATTGTTTTTCCATTTTTTATTATATACCCTTCTTTCTTTTCCTTACTTCCAACAGTTAAATTATTTATTCCAACATTAAACCATACAGGAGAATTAAAAGACATTGATTGATTATACACAAGATAAGCAAGTTCTTCTTTGAAATTTCTTGCATTTTTTTTATCAAAATATTTTTGATGTATTGCCCATTGACTAAATGTAGAACTAACTCTTTTAACTAAATCTTTTAAAGAATTTTCTCTTGATTCACCTTCTCCAAATAAATACTTTGATGCAACAATTTTTCTTGCTAACTGACTCCATTGTTTTGGAAATTCAACATCTTCTTGAGTAAACACTTTTTTTCCATTATCTTCAATTATATCTATATTATTTTTTCCCCATTCAAAATAATCTTCTCCTTTTTTATTTGGATCAATAAAATAGCTATCAATACTTAACATTTTCACCCCAACTCCTTTAATTCTTTTTTAAAATCTTTGATATCTTGAAATTCTCTGTAAACA
>CAYUQG010000028.1:0-4869 GCA_964446915.1 Candidatus Woesearchaeota archaeon | reverse complement strand
CAGACCTCGGCGGTCAAAGACAAGGTGGTTCAGGAAGTCGAATGAGTGGGCATGGAATGGAGTGAAATGAAAAAATTTACTCGTAAGATTTATAGAAGAAAATAAATAAATTTTTTTTAAACTTTTCCAAATTCTAATCAATCCGAAAATTTAAATACTCAAAAATATATATTCAACTATATAGAATGGCAAAAAAAAAGAGTGTGAATAAAAAAGTTTCTAAAAAGAAGACTTCAAGGAAAAAAAATTCTGATGCAAAAATTGATTTGGAAAAAGTCCCAACTTTAAAATTAAAAACAGAACATTCTATTGCAATGGATTTTGCAACAAAAGCATACAAAAGATTTGATAAAATAATTAAATCAATTATTCTTTTTGGTTCAGTTACAAAAAAAGACGCTGTTGCAGGTTCAGACATAGATATAATTCTTCTTATCGATGATGTTTCTGTTTCATGGGACCAAGAATTAATTGCATGGTATAGAGAAGAGTTAGATAAAATAATGAAAGTAAATCCCTACAATAGTGTAATTCATATTAATACCATAAAGTTAAGCACATGGTGGGAAGATTTGATAAAAGGAGACCCGGTTGTAATAAATGTTCTTAGACATGGGGAAGCAATGATTGATGTTGGAGGATTTTTTAATCCTTTGAAATTTTTATTATTAAACGGAAAAATAAAAACAACACCTGAATCTGTTTATAATTGTTTGAAACGAGCACCGATGCATATTGCAAGAAGCAAGGAAGCAGAGCTTAATTCAATAGAAGGATTATTTTGGTCAATGGTAGATTCTGCTCAAGCAGCATTAGGTGCATCAAATATTTCGCCTCCTTCCCCAGAACATATTTCTGTAGATTTAAAAGATAACTTTGTTAATTCAGGAAAATTAAAAATGAAATATGTTCTTTGGTATAGGGATTTGTTAATTCTTCACAAAAAAATAATGCATGGTCAAATAAAAGATTTGAAAGGTGTTGAAATAGACATGTGGCAAGAACGTGCAGAAGAATTCTTAAATGTAATGGCTCAATTAGTTAAAGATATTGTCGGTTAATCATTGTTTTCTAAAATTTTTAATTTCTTCTCTTACTTCATTTAATTCAGCTTCAAATTGGGATTTTGCTGTTTGATAAATATGTTCAAGAGAATCTAAATTTGCATATTTTTTCATATCACTTCCTTCTGGAAGAGCAACAGGAATATGATCAAATTTTCCATCCCTATTTCTATCTACTGCTTGAATAAGACCCCATTTGTTTTCTAATCCATATCTAGAAAGAGACAAGGTTTTATAATCTCCATTCATTATTATTGATATATACATATCCTTATATTTAGTATCAAATTGTATTCCTTTTGGTTTTGAGCAATTTAAATTAGAAAGAATTAAAAGACTAGACAATCCAATTTTTAGAGCTTTCCTTGTTCCTTGCTTTATTGAATTATAAATATTTTTCATTTTCTTATTCAGCTTTTTCTGCTGGTTTATAAGAATCCATAAGCTCTTTTGCTTGAGCATTTAAATCAGCAAAGTAATTTGAATTAATTAATGGTGCAGTAACTCCCATAATATAAGCTTGGTTAAGTAATTGTTGTGCAACAAAAACCTTTTGTTCATCTTCACTTAATTTACTTCTATCTATTTTTCCTTCTTTATTTATCACTCCAGGTTTTGACAAAATTTCTTGAAGAGAGTAATTTCTTAATTTTTCAGGAACTGTAAATTCAAAACCTTTTGCAACTGTTCCAACACTTTTTTCTAAATCTCCTAATTTTCCAAGAGCCATAATTTCTTGAATTTGTTTAGCTATTTGCATAGAAACATCATAATTAGTTCCATAAGCAGGTTCTCCTGAAACTCCTAACTTATCCCCTTCTTGTTTTTTTTGAGCATAAATTCCTTGTTTTATTTTGTTAGCTTCTTCACTATCCATAGCAGATAAATAAGCACTTTCCCCTCCAGGTAAACCTAATTGTCCATACTTGAAAGGATTTGATTTTATTTCATTACTTCCTATTACATCTTGTACAAACTTACTTTCTAAAGTTGCTTTTACATTTTTTGAATCAATTGTATCTTTTCTTTCCATAAGAATCTTAGAACTTTAAAGTTTATAAATGTTTCTATTCTGTTACTCTCTTGCAAAAGTAACATTATTTTACAGAATTATCTTTGTATAAAATACTTACTCTTCCTGGAAGCTTTGATTTGATTTGTTTGAAAACTTTTCTTGTAAATGCAACAGCTTTCTGATTTGGGACAGCGACGAAAAATAACTTTGAACCTCTTTTTAAAATAGCAGCTTTACTTGCTGATTTCCCAAAAGCTAATTGCATTCCTGTTTGCATACGGTCTGAACCAGCACCTGTAAGCATTTTATTTTCTCTTTGAACATGATGTGGGAAAGGAATTACTTTAAATAAATATTGACCATTTAATTCTTTGTCAAGTTTTTTATTTATAAATTGTCTACAAGCTTCAAGAGCATTATGTCTCACCTGAACATTTTCAGCAGAAATTAAAGTTAATTCATAAGGTATTTTGCCTTCTCGTAAAAGAGGTTCTTTGCCCATTGTGAACTTAACAATTTTTTGTGGAGGAACAGCTTTAATATAAGATTTTTGCCTTCGTTTACTAATTCTTGTAAAAGGAGTTACTTTCTTTTTTGAATATGATGCAGCTTTTCTTAAACTTACCATTTAAATTTCCTTCCTTTTAAAAATTTTTTCATTTTATATTTTTAAATCCACTAAAAGACCTGAATTTATTTCTATTTTATATGTTCCTTCTTTGGTATAATATTCAAAAGCATTTTTATCATGGATAGGAATTTCATTCATTTCTATACTTTCATCAATCCCTCTTTTTGTAAAATAAGCGACTGTAATCATTTTATTTCAACCTCTGTTGTAATTGCTTGACCAGGCAATCCTTTTTCAAAAATAGCTCGAACAACTCCTTTGTTTCCGTGAGCAGATGCAATTTTTCCTTTGATTATTTTTCCAGCAGGAGATTTCCAAACAACTTCTTTTCCGACAAACTTTTCTGCATTTTCTCTTTTATCACAACCTTCAACTTGTATTAAAAAATGCTTTTCGTGAACAGTTTTTCGTCCTCTCCTAAACTGAATTACTTTTGCTTTCATTTAAAATAACTCCCAGTATTTTTTTGAATGAATGAAAATTTTCTTTTAGACTTACTTAGTATATTTACTTTCATATTGTATTTAGAAAAAATTGGTTTTTAAAGTTGTTGATGGTTATTCTTTCTTCCCATTTGCCAATTCACATCTTTGGTTATATTCAACTAAATCTCTAATTAGAATCATTGCGTTTTTACGAGCATCATCAATTTTATGGGAATTTGATTTTCCTTTTTTAAATTCTTGTCTTGCTCCAACAACATCTTTTAAAATTCTCAAATCTTGTGGAGTAAACTTTCCTTTTTTAACAAAATCTTTTTCAAAATCTTCTATCATTGTTGCCTGTGCTTTTTTACCAACAATTGTCTGTAAAAGTTCAGTAACATCTTTGTAAAGTTGTTCAATTGTTTTTTCCTGCATCTTTTTTTCAATTTCTTTTCTAAGTTCTTTTAATCTTTTCAAATAATCTTCAGTATCTGCTAAAAGTTTATCAATATCTTTCCCAGAAATTTCTTTAATTTTTTCATGTTCATAATCCCTCCAAGTTGAAATAACTCTTTCTAAAAAATCAATATATTTCTTTTCAATCATCTTTGTATTATAAAATTCTTTTTTGAAATCGTGGAGTAATTCTTTTTTCGCATTTGGAGGCGGGCAACCATTTAACATTAAAAGTGCTTGAGCTGGTGTTGTAATCCCCCAAAAAACATTTACAAAAACTTCAGACAAAAGAATTTTCTTACTTCTTGGGACAACTTGATCCCCCATAGACATAAACATATCAATTGCTTCTGGTGAAGGTTTTAACTTTCCCATTTTAAGCAAAGCTTTCCATGGCATAAAAGTTCCCCTATCATAAAGAGGAATTCCATCTCTAATAAAAGTAAACATAACAGGGTGTGCATCTTTAACACTTTGCCAAAAATCAGTTAAAAGATAAATTTGTGGTTCAAGTTTATTCTTCACACCAGCAAGGGCAGAAGCTTCTCCAACATATTGATAAATAATTCCTCGCAATCTTTCAAGAAGTTCTAATCTTGGCATTCTTTTTACATCAGTATCATTAATAATTACAAACACATCCACATCTGATGTTTTTTCAGCATCCCCTCTAACTAAGCTTCCTCCGAGGACATAACTAACAACATATTTTTCAAATTTTTGTAAAACAAGAGATTTGTGAATTTCTGCAACACGCAAAGCCCCCAAAATTCCTTTATCATACAAAGGATAACTCATTGCAATTGCACTTGAAATTTCAAATTTACTATCCAAACAAGATTCCCAAATATCCACTGGAGTTTTCACATGAGCCCAAATATCTTGTTTTGTCTTATCAATTTCTTCAACAAGAGTTTTTTTTATCTTTGGAATTTCTTTAATTTTTTCTTCTGGAACAATTATATAAAGATGCATTTTCTTTTGCAACTTTTCCATTTGCTCTTTTGGCAAATTTTCACCGATTTCTTCTTCAATAAATTCTTTATTTGCTTGTGCAGGAAGAAGCCCGATTGCTTGAATATATGGAAATTTTTTTACTACAGAATTTTTAAATTTGTCAAGTTCCTTTTTTATTTTTTCAGTTTGCTTTTGAGCTTCTTCCAAATTTTCAGGAATAATTGGCTTTTTTTCAGAATATTTATGGGTAATTTTCATTTCTGGAATTTCATCTTCTATTTTAGGTTCATTTTTTTCTGCCATATTTGAAAAAGATAATTC
>CAYUQG010000027.1:0-4882 GCA_964446915.1 Candidatus Woesearchaeota archaeon | reverse complement strand
TCTGCTATTTCATATCCTCATGCTTTTCATGGAACAATTGTATATTCTAATGGAACGATAATTCAAGGAGGAACAATAACTGCAAAGATAAATGAACTTGAAGTAGGAAGTTGTAATATTGTTAATGGGCTTTATGATTTAGTTGTAGAATCAGACAATAGTGAATTAATTTACTTTTATATTCAAGAAAAAGAAGAATCAATTGGAAATTATAAATCCAAAGCATTTGAAATAACAGAATTGAATTTTTTAATTGAAACTCAAGAATTCTTTCCTGAAAATGAAAAAGAACCTTTAAATAACATTAACAAAAATAACTTTATTCAAATCTGTGATTCAAATTGGAAATGCAGTTCATGGAGTTCTTGTTTTAATGGAATAAAAACACGGCAATGCCATGATACAAACAATTGCAAGGTCTCACATAATAAACCAATTGAAGAAACAAGTTGCACAACAGAAATTTCTTTTAAAGAAAACAAAATTTCTTGGTTTTTTATCTTAACAAGTTTATTAATTTTTGTTTTATTAATTTGGATTTTGGTTGTATTATTAAAAAAGTGATTAACTTTATTTTAGGGATTTAATTTTTTTTTTGAAAAGTTTTATTAAAAGTTATTCCAATTTCCATAAATTGTTAACAAACTTAAAGTTCTAATAGGGTTATCTTAGTTAAAATCATAAACGAAAAGAAATCTTGAAATTGTTTCACAACTCCAACTAACAAAATTTTAACGAAATTGTTGAAAAATAAAAATTATAGAACAAAAGATTTACTTATTTTGTCGAGGGATTCTATTCTCGTATATTTTTAGTCCTGTTGCTTTACTTCCCACCACAATATCCAAATCACCATCACCATCCATATCTCCAAGTTCAATTTCTAAGTCATCTTGAATAGGACTATGCTCATAAAGATTACCTAACAAATTTAGTTCATCTAAAAATCCCCAATCTGTGAAATAAGTTTTTCCTACTTCAACTATTTGTTTATCTGGTTTAGATTGAGGGTATTGATTACCTGACCAATTACCTTCATTACATCCACTAATTCCTACAATTAATGCAAGTCCTATTAGTGGTTTAGCAATGTAATCTTTGGCAACCTGATATAATTTTTTCATTGTAGCATTAGAATTAAATTACACTTTATAAACTTTTCCAATTTGTAGTCATTTTAAAATTAATATTCAAGTCCGTCCAACATAACCTTTTCGAGGTTTGAAAATCTCACCTTTAATATTCAATTCATTTATTGCTTCATCAATTTCAAACTTTGTCATCTTATCTTCAAGAGCGTCTATAATTTCTTCCATAGGAATCATTTTTCCCAGCTTATTCTCAAGTTTTATTATTGTATCACGAACAGTAAAAATTCTGTTTCTTTGCGAAGAAGTTATTCCAGTTGTAATCCTATCTATATCAAAAGTCTTTGACTCATAATCATATCCAACTTGCATTAAATAATATTTCATAAGATCAATTGCACGTTTTGCATCTTCAATCGTAATCACATTGCTCAATCTTAATTTTGCAGAAGCTTCTGACATACGAATCAAAGCCTGAAGTTGCCGAGCAGAAATTGGAATTGGTCTTAATGCACTTTCAGAAGAAACAGGCCGATTTCGCAAATCAACATAAAATTTTTTTATTTCTCGAACAGCGTCGTCGCTTAATTCAGGTTTTACTCTTTGCTTTGCATATGCAACATACTTTCTAAAAATATCTCTTGGAATTGTCATTTCTTCGCCTGCCTTTACATGCTCAAGCAAAACATGACTTGCAATCATCTCGTCCTTTTCTTTATTTGGAACATCTTTCAAAGTAAAAATAATATCAAAACGATTAATTAAAGTTGGAGGCAAATCAATTTGTTGTGCAATAGATTGGTAAGGATCAAAACGCCCAAACTTTGGATTTGCAGCAGCAAGAACAGACGTCTCAGAACGTAAAGTTGCCTGAACATTTGCTTTTGAAATTGTAATAGTATTATGTAAAATCATATCATTAGAAATAAAAGTGTGATAAGGTTCAATTGTCACATCATAGACCCATTTAATTGTTTTATTTTTAATTTTTGACACTTTTTTAATTTTCATCCACCTTGCATATCCAAAAGCCAGTTTTTTTATTTCTTCAAGGTCATCAATCACTTTCCTGTATTCTGAAATTAATTTTGGGTCTTGCTTAATATTTGTATTAAGTTTTTCTTGAGCAATTAAAACTAATTTTTGCAAAAATAATCTATGCTTCTCAACCCCCTTGTCTATTGAATGCCCAAGTGCTTTTCTTTGAGAAATCTTTAACTTTTTAAATATTTCATCAATCTTATCTGTGCAATTAGGAATAATATCTTTTATTGTCCTATATGTTTTATCTTTTTCATAATAAGATTTTAATCTTTGTTTTTTGTGTTGAGATAAAAAACTTATATTTAAGAAAAATTTACTTAAATTTTCTTGTCCAGAAATATCAAGTCTCCAAACATTAGAATGATTATCAAAAAAAATTGACGATTGAATACCAAATCTTAATAAAAGTGTAGACATTTGATTTGTAAGATTTTTATTTTGCGAGACAAAGGAAATTATACAACCACCTCTTTTTTGAAAAATTACTGAACCATCCCCATCATAAAGTGCTCTTAAAAGATATTTTATATTTTCTTTTGGCAATTGCATTATTTCAAGAGGAATTTCTTTTTTATCTCCTTTTTCTAAAAGATTCTTATCTAATTTTTCAAATAATTTTACTATTTTTTTTGAAATTGCTCTGGCTGCAAATTGATTCTTTCTTTTTACAATAATAGGTTTTTTCCCAAAATATTTTTCTACAGAAAAACAATAATCCTTAATCAACAATTCATCATTATTCCAAAATTGTATGCCTGTTTTTTTTCCTCTATTTAATTCATAACATCCATCACTTATGTGATATCCTAAAATCTTGCACAGATAATCATTTTCTTTTTTGTATTCTTTAGATTTAATTTCTATCTCAGAAGGAATTGGAAAAAACATATTTTCTTTTAATTCATTTGCTGGGATTGTTGTTATTTTCCCATTTTTTACAACCCAACAAGGGTGCTCTGGAGTTACAGTTACTTCTTTCCCATTTGTAAGTTCAATTTTTACAAACTCTTTAGGAGCAAGATGCCGACTAACTCTAGAAGCTTTTTTTGGGAAATGGTTTTGAAAATCCGTAGAAATTAATTCAACATTTTTAACAGGAAGTATTTGGCAATCTTTTCCTTCATAAACCTTTTTACTATTATTTTTCATTAGGCAATCCACAAATTTTCCTATTTCCACAATTTCCCCATCTGATAACATTAATTTAAAATTTGGCAACATGCATTGCTGTTCCATTCCTTCGTGCATTGCACTTCTATCACTAGGGTCCATTTTTTCAAGTTCATCAATACAAACCAAACCTTTGTTTGCCAAAACCATTGCACCTGCTTCTAAACTCCAACCACGCAAATATTCATCTCGAACAACAGTTGCAGTCAGCCCAGCACCTGAAGCAGATTTCCCAACAACATATCTTCCTTTCGGAGAAATTGCAGCCATAAAAGTCAGCAAAACAGATTTTGCAACACCAGGATCTCCAACCAATAAAATGTGAATATCTCCTCTGCTTTTCTGCCCATCAGCATGTGTTTTTTGAACTCCACTAAATAACTGCAAAACTAAAGATTTTTTTATTTCCTCATAACCCCAAACACTTGGACTAATACTTTTTGCTAATTTTTCAAAAATCTGCGGGTCTTGCGAAAGCTCAAGAATTTGATTCTCTTCTTCATCACTAATATCAAGTTCTTCAAAAGTTTCTTCCATTGCAATAATATTGTTCACTTCAATTGCAAGTTCAAAACGTGTTGACAACCCACCTGTTTTCAAAGGAACAGGAACTTCTTTTAAAACCCCAATAACTTTTACCCTACTTCCAGGAGTTGTTTTTTCTTCCATCCGTGGTTCAACTAAATCTTCTTTAAGAAAAGCATTGATTCTTTTTGGTTGTTCTCCTCCAACTAAAGATTCTGGAGATTCTTCAATAACTAATCTTTGAGTATCAACCATTTCTTTACTTAATAATTTAAAACCCCCTCTTCTCCCACATGAACATCTCGAAGGTTCTCTAAACTTTTTTTCCATTTGCAAAACAGAAATCACAGTCCCACAACTTGGGCACTCAAACTTTGCATTCACAACCTGAGGTCGAACATCTGAAGCTTGTCTAATGATTCCTTCAATTATAACAAGTTCATTTAAATTTCTCGAACGAATATTTCTAACTTTTATTTCCTGAGATTTATGAAGATTTGTCATCCTTATCCGAACATCTTTTACTAAACCAGATTCTTCAACAGCCAATTCCACCAAACGTAACACTTCTTCAGGATTCGTAAGAATTTCATCTGAAAGTCTTTTTGAAAATTCGCTCAACTTCATAAAATCAACATAAATAACATTTGTTCCTTTTCTAATTGACTCCCCAAGCTCTTTTTTATGAAAATCAAAAAAGTTCTTTGCCTCACTTATCAGTTCCTCATTCCTTGTCTGATTCTTATCTTCTTCCATGCTTAGAAAAGAAGCTTTTGCTTTTTATAGATTTATATAAATTATTGGGTAGTTTTTTGGGAGGTGTTTTTGGGTTTTAGTATGTTCCCTACCGACATATGTCGCCCCCTATTTTACACTTAAATTTGGTTCACTTTGTTCACAATTAATGAATTTTGTCAAACTTCGTCAAGCCAAAATTTTAAAAAAAATAATTAAGATTATTTGGATTTTACATATTAATAATTTTAACCACGGAAAAATCTGCCAAAGGCAATTTTGAAGTTATATTAATTTGAGCAACTTGTTGTGAACTAATT